>JADGCV010000009.1 GCA_015228815.1 Magnetococcales bacterium
AAAATCAAAAACAAAGTCAAAAACAAAGTCAAAACCCTGGGGGCAATCCCCCAGACCCCTTTTTTCTTTCAATAATTTTGATCTTTGGGGGTACCTGGGCCGTGAAGATGATCGATCATCGATCATCATCCCCGTTTCAGGACCCATCCGGTCCAGAATCCCATGAGGATGTCGCGCAGGACGTCAAGAATCCGAAACAGGATGACGATCGCAAGCGCCGCATCCATCCCCACGACCGGCTCCAGACAGTAGACCAGAACCCCTTCGCGGATTCCGATTCCACCGGGGACGAAAAGGACGAAAAAACCGGCGAGGATGGCGGCGGGAGTCGCGGTCAGGGCAGTGATGACGAGTGTGGACGAAAGAGGAACTCCGGTGGCCATGGCAATGGCGAGCAGCAGCAAGCCGCTCAGGAACCACTGGCCGAGGGCAAACAGGGACAATCCGAAAAACCTCCAGGAACACAGATGCCCCGATCCCTGTTCGACGAGGAGGAATCCTTTTTTCAAGGGTCCCCTGGCCCATGGTTTTGGATGGACCATCCCCTTCCGAAGGACAGGGCAGAGGACGAACCCGGTCACCACCAGAAGGGGGAGAAGCCAGGCAAGGTGTCCCTGGAAGGGACCGGCCACCGCCAGCAGCAGGCCCGAAAGAAGGATGGCCAGTTGTTCAAGGGCCGTGGCGGTGGTGACCGCGGCGGGAGTCCACCCCAGACGGCGGGCATGAAGACCGCGTCCAACCAGCCCCCACAGTTTTCCGGGGATGTATTTGGCCACGAGAAGGATGCCGACATGGGCCAGGGCCAGACGATGGTCGAGGGGGTGGGGGATCATGGTCTGCAGGGCGCGTCGCCAGAGGAGGGCGGACCAGACGACCTGGAGGACTTCGAGCAGCAGGATCGGAAGGAGAAGTTCGGGACGGTCCAGGGAAAGAGAATGATCGTCTCCGAGCGAAATCATTTTGAGGATCGCACCGCCGAGACCGATGACCAGGAACCCATGAACGAGAATCGAACGCCAGGGAAGGGGGGGAAAAATGGATTCCTCGGGTTCGGACATGGACGGGGGCGTCGGGATCACAACAGCGTCGCCAGGTGATCGACGATGATGCGGCTTGGCGATACCTCGGGCAAGGGCCGGGGATGCCATTGGCGATCGTGGTGCCGGTCCACGAAGGCATCGATGACGTTGGGATCGAGGTCGGCGATGATGGTCCCCTGATCCAAACCTTCGTGCCGTTCGGTCGCCTGGCGCAGCAGCAGACAGGGGAGTCCCAGGTAGGCCGCTTCTTCCTGGTTGCTGCCGCCGTCGGTCATGAGGAAGCGGGCGCGGCGCAATCGTTGGATGAAAGAGATGTAATCGGTCCGTTCCATCAGTGTCACGTTGCGATTGGTTTCGAGTCGGGACAGCCAGGGGGTGGATCGAAGTTTGGCGCGGGTGGCGGGATGGAGGACGAAATAAAGCTCGATCCGTCGGGAAACCCGTTCGATGGTTTCCATGATGAAGCGGAAGCGGTGGCGGCTGGACAGATTCTCGAAGCGGTGGACCGAAACGACGGCAAAATTTTGTGAATTGGTTTTACAGGACAACGTGGCGTTTTCCTGGTTCAAGGCGAGGCGCAGGGTGTCGAGCAGGGTGTTGTGGTGGGTGTCGATGATGGTGTCGTGGCGGCGGGGGGAAAGGTTTTGCACGGCCCAGGACCCGGGACAATAGAACACATCGGCGAGGCGGGACACCAGGATGCGGGTTGGTTCCTCGGGGAAGGGATGGAAAAGGTTGAAGGAGCGCAAGCCCGCCTCGACATGGGCGACGGGGACCTGGGCCCCCTTGGCCATGATCGCTCCGGCCAGGGTGGACAAGGTATCGCCATGGACCAGAACGATTCGTGGTTTGGGATGCCAGAGGGTTTTCCTCCGTGAAACGCCGCTCTGCCACAGGAGCTTCCCCAACCATTGCAGAAGCCTGGATTGGGTATTGGCCTCCATGCGCGGGATGAGTTCGAGATCGGGAGGAGAGAGGGCGAAGCGGTCGAACAGGTCCTGCATGGTTTCGTGGTGTTGTCCGGTGAGGACCAGGTCGTGGGGGAGATGCCGGCGCCTCAATTCGAGGAGGATCGGGGCCATTTTGATCAGTTGGGCTTTGGTACCCAGAATGATGCGAATCATGAGTCGCTCGAAAGAAGATGATCGTCAACGCGATGAGCGTATCTTTTTTTGTTCATCCTCGAACCGTTTCAACTCGGTTCGGGCAATATCGTATTCCTGATCGGCACGGGTGAAATGGTCGAGGGCCGCGCGGTAGTGAAACAAGGTCATTTTTTCGTCCATCAGCAGGGCGTGATGTCGGGCCATCGCCAAATGGGCCGGACCCAGCCGCTCACGCTGCCCTTCGACCAATCCCAATTGATACTGATAGTTCGGCACCATCGGCTTTTCCACCGTCAACCGCCGCAACGATCGTGCCGCCGCGTCGCGTTTTCCCCCCTCCGAGAAACTGACCGCCAGCCGATAGCGCAAATCGGGATTGTCGGGCTTGAGTTCCAGGGCTTGCAGAAAAACCTCCTCGGCAAGGGCCGGCTTTCCTTCGTCGAGCAACAACAACCCCTTTTCTCTCAGAAACCAGGGATCCCGGGGATGGGTGGCAAGAAGGGCATCGATGTCGGCCAGGGCCTTTTTTGTTTCTCCGGCATAACGGTGAACCATGGCCAGACCATAACGGGCTGAAATGTCATCGGGCCGCGTCTTCAAGCGGTTTTGCAAGAGCGTTTCCGCCTTGCGTGGATCGGTTTCGCTCGCGGCGATCAGAAAAGCCTGAACCCGTCGCAGCGACTCCGGGGCGACGGGGGCGGCGCTGTTCGTGGTGGTACGAACGACGCTCGCCGTTCTTTCGGCGTCCAGGACCCGTTCGGCGCTCAAGGGATGGGTCAAAAGATAGGGGGCCGGCATGCTCGCCTTGCGCTGTTCCCCGAGAAGATGCCTGAGAAAGATGGCCATGCTCTCGGGATTGGTACCGGTCTTGGCCAGATAATGAATGGCAAGCCGATCCGCCTGGCTCTCTTTCTCCCGCATGGAATCGAGCATCATCGATTGCGCCGCCGCCGAACTGCCAACCATGGCCGCTTCGGTGATCCGGTTGTTGCCCGACGCCACGCCCGCCGCAAGCCCCGCCACGGTGGCCAGAAGCGCCTGAATGGAAACCGAGCGCATCTCCTTTTGCAGCCGGACATGATGTCCCGCCGCCAGATGGGCCGTCTCATGCGCCATGACGCTGGCAAGCTCCTCGGGAGACTGGCATTGGTCCACCAGGCCGCTGTTGAAAACCAGATGGCCGTTGGGCAGGGCCATGGCGTTGATCTGACTGTTGAGGATGATGTGAAACTGCACCGAGTCGGCGGGAAGTCCCGCGGCCTTGACCAGTGGTTTGCCCAAAGTATCCAGGAGTTCCTCGATTTCCGGACTGTCCAGGACCACGACCGTTTCCTTTCGCTCGGAGGCTTCGGCGGACGCAAGGAGAAACGAGCCGGCGAAAAAAAGGACCAGAAGTCCAGGCAAGGGACGAAACCGCGAAACAATAGGAAAAAAAGCGGCGACAGACATGGGGAATACCTTGTGGCAGGTCGTGACGAAGGGCATGGAAAATTCAAGGCATGTTTTTTGCGTTCTTTCTCTCGTTTTTTCCGTTCCCTTTCGATCGCGGCGGCAGTAAAAGAGGCGCCAGATGGCAACCGGTGAAGATTTTCACCCATCGGCGGGGTTTTTGCGAGCATTAATCATGTGGAAGGGATTTTTGCGGGCATTCGTCATGAAACAGAGGTATCCTTCCATGAACCGGACGGTAGCGAAAATCAAGAGGGACGAGCAATCATGAACCCGAACCGTTTTCGACGTCTGGTCGAACTGCGACGGATCCGCGAAGAGACCGCCGCCAATGCCCTGGCACGGGTGATGGCCCGGATCCGGAAGGTCGAGGGGGAGATTGCCGGGCTCGATCGGGAGACGGAAGAGGAAAAAAGGATGGCCAAGGAAAACCTGGCCTCGGGCTGTCCCCTGTCGCCGAAAATGTACGAGGATTTTTTTCGTGGTCAGATGTGGCGGCGGCGGCGTATGGAAGAACACAAGGGGCGGTTGTTGCTCGAATCCCAATCGGCCAGGAAAAATTGGCTCGATGCCAGAACCCTGCTGGAACAGGCCGGGAAACTTGCCCAGAAGGCGGACGCTGTCCAAATCAAGGAAGAGCGGCGCAAGGAAGGCAAGGAATTGGACATGATGGGTGTTCTGGGAGCGTCGCATTCGATTTCGTAATCGCCAAAGCCAGTGACAGGAGGAATCCTTGACGTATCGGAAAAACACGACCAGTCCGGTCATGGCGCGGGGGCTGGAAAGGGGTTGCTCCTTTTGGGGGAACCGATTGTTGGTGTTTCCTGGATTTCCAGGCTGGGTGCTTTTCCTCTTCCTGTTCGCCGCGCCGGGTTGGACGGCGGATGCGGGCAAGGAGGTTCAGGCGCCACCCCAACAGGCGGGAGGCAGCGCCGTTGCCGCCGACAAGAAAAGTGGAACGGCCCAGGGGACGGTGCCCCAGGCCTCTTCCGTCGGACACGCCGCCAGCGCTCCCACGGCAAAAAAGGGGGATGAGGCCAAAATTCCCGCCAAAATTCCCCAAGACCCGCTTCATCTGCTGGACCTCCTGGAAAAACGGCGTCTGCTCCTGGAGGAACAGACACGACGCATGGAGGTGCGCGAAGGGGATCTCAAGCGCCTCGAGGAAAAACTGGCCGGTCGCATCGAAGCCCTGGAAAAACTTCGCGATGCCATCCGTGGTGACCTGGAACGCGAAAAACAGTTCGATGACGTCAATATCGCCCGGCTCGGAAAAATCTATACCAGCATGAAACCGGGAGCCGCCGCCGAAGGACTCAAGACCCTGGACCCCGATACGGCCGTCAAGGTGCTGAAGGTGATGCCCGAAAAGGTGGTGGCCAAAATCCTCAACAAAATGGATCCGCTCTCGGCGGGCCGTCTGGCCGATGAACTTGGCATGCCTCTGGCCGACAAGAGGCGGCGGGGCGAGTGACCCTGCCAAACGCCGCGGATGAAAAAATAACGAGACCCTCGAAAAAGATTCAGGAGACCCCCGAATGTTCCGATAAGGTCAGGGTGGGCGGGAATGTATCGCTTCTCCCCACCACCTTGAATCGGATCCTCAAGTGGCAGAAAAAAAGGTTCAGGAACGAACCGGAACATCCGATAAAAGGGTAAAGACAACATCGCACCGCTTGCGGTCGAAGTTGGCGCCGGCAGGATGCCGCGCACAGGGTGCGAAACCAAGGTTTCGCGGTACCTGAAGCAGGAACCTCGGGCTAGGGTTGGCCTGAATTTGAACGAACAACCCACCTCCATCCAGGGACGGGTAATGAAACGGATTCGATCCGTATTCAGGAGGTGACGATCATGTCCGCTTTTTTCCTCTCCCCCGGTC
The DNA here is from genome assembly GCA_015228815.1 of Magnetococcales bacterium. Classification (NCBI taxonomy): domain Bacteria; kingdom Pseudomonadati; phylum Pseudomonadota; class Magnetococcia; order Magnetococcales; species Magnetococcales bacterium. Next base: position 5,475 of record JADGCV010000009.1, read on the forward strand.
GGTTTCATCCAAGACCATCCCCAGTACCACGCCTGTCCCGTCCGTACCATCGGAAACAAACCGACGAGCCGGGATCCAGGAACTGAAATCAATCACATCGTCGCCACTCCAGGTTTCAGCGCGTCGCCATCGCCTCGCATGGAATCCGGGAGGGGGACCAAACACGATCATGATGTCGCGTTTTTCCATGTCTTGATGGTCGATCCCGAGATCGAACTGTCCAGGAAAGGGGTGATTGCATGATCAATCTAAAAAATTGATTAAACGTCAGGAAAAATAATCTTCTGCATTGCGATACGGCCAGCGTCCTTTGGATTGGGGTGCGGCAGGAATGATGACGGGTTGGGGCCAACCTGAGAAGAACGGCTCAAAAAGACCAGGGAAGGTTAATCAGAGGTCATTGATCACACTCAAGGAGGAATTTCCATGGCTCTTTCCATCAACACCAATATGGCGGCATTGAACGCCCAACGTCAGCTCAACAAATCGACCGGCAGTCTGGGCAAGACGTTCGAGCGGCTTTCGTCGGGACTGAGGATCAATCGTGCGGCGGACGATGCGGCGGGATTGTCGATTTCGACGCGGATGACGGCCCAGATTCGCGGGACGAGTCAGGCGATGCGGAATGCCAACGATGCGATTTCCGCGGTTCAGGTTGCCGATGGCGCCCTGGAGGAGACCACCAACGCCTTGCAGCGGATTCGCGAACTGGCGGTTCAGGGGGCCAATGATACGGTGATCGCGGGGGACCGGGAAGATATACAACTGGAGATCAGTCAGTTGGTTTATGAGGTACAACGGATTTCATCGCAGACAGAGTTCAACAATCAGAGAATTGTCAACGGATCGTTTGCCACCAAAAAGTTTCATGTGGGGCCTGATGGCGGCCAGACGATTCAGGTGACGGTCAATGCGGCGAGCGTCAAGGCATTGGGGGTCAACTCGACCAATGCCAAACTCTACAGTGCGACGATGACGGCGGCCCAGATGCAATCGATGGCCAATGGTCTGATCGGGCGGGTCGATTCGGCGTTGGATTCGGTGTCGGACATCCGCTCCAATCTTGGCGCCTACCAGAACCGGTTCGAAGCGGTGATTGCCAATCTGGGCAGTATTGTCGAGGCGACCCAATCGGCGCGGTCGCGCATTCTTGATGCCGACATCGCCAGCGAAACGGCCAATCTGACCCGCAACGCCATTCTGCAACAGGCGGGAACGGCGATCCTGGCCCAGGCCAATCAACAACCGCAGATCGCCCTGCAATTGTTGGGTTGAAGCGAAGGGAGATTCGTTCTCCCTCGGGTGAATGAAAGAAATCGAGGGGTTGGACCAGCCCCGGCTAATGAATGGTCCAAGCCTATCCACGGACGGACGCGAAATGCGCGGCTGAAATTCAGGGCTGCATTCAAGGAGAAGTATCATGGCACTTTCGATCAATACCAATCTGGCCTCCATCAATGCCAATCGCCAACTGGGCAAATCGACGCTGGCTCTGGGAAAGACTTTTGAACGGCTTTCGTCGGGATTGAGGATCAATCGTGCGGCGGACGATGCGGCGGGGTTGTCGATTTCGACCCGGATGACGGCCCAGTTGCGTGGTACCCAACAGGCGGTGCGCAATTCCAACGATGCCATTTCATTGATCCAGGTTGCCGAAGGGGCGCTGGACGAAACGACCAACGCCTTGCAGCGGATTCGCGAACTGGCGGTCCAGGCGGCCAACGATACCCTCGTGGCCAGCGACCGTGCGGACCTTCAGGATGAGGTCAATCAACTGTTGTCGGAAATCGACCGCATTTCCATCGATACCGAGTTCAACAATCAGAAGTTGCTGAGTGGTGGTTATGAGACGGCGAAAAAGTTTCATGTCGGCCCCGATGGGGGACAGACCATTGCGGTCTCCATCATGCGCGCCACGACCACATCCCTGATCAGCGCCGCGGCGGCGGGCGCCGGCAGGGTGCTGATTTCCACCCAGACCCAGGCCAACCTTGTCATTGGCCGGATCGACAGCGCCCTGGATTCGGTTTCCGACATCCGTTCCAAGCTTGGCGCCTTCCAGAACCGGTTCGAGGCGGTGATCGCCAACTTGAGTTCCATCGCCGAGGGGACCGCTTCGGCCCGTTCACGGATTCTGGATGCCGACATCGCCGCCGAAACCGCTAATTTGACGCGGAATGCGATTCTGCAACAGGCGGGAACGGCGATTTTGGCCCAGGCCAACCAACAACCTCAGATCGCCCTGCAACTTCTGGGTTGAGGATGACGAGGGGGGGAGGGTTTGGACCGGCCCTCGCAAATGAACGGTTCTGATTGCCAGGGAAGGCAATGATCAATGGAATCATCGATTCCTCACTCATGGAGATTATGATGGCACTCGCAATCAACACCAACATGGCTTCGATCAACGCCCAACGCCAACTGCAGAAATCGACCACCACTCTGGGCAAGACGTTTGAACGGCTTTCATCGGGATTGCGCATCAACCGTGCCGCGGATGACGCCGCGGGACTGTCCATCGGCACCCGGATGACGGCCCAGATGCGTGGCACCAATCAGGCGATCCGCAATGCCAACGATGCGATTTCCCTGGTTCAGGTGGCCGAGGGGGCGCTGGATGAAACCACCAATGCCCTGCAACGGATCCGGGAACTGGCGGTTCAGTCGGCCAACGATACCCTGGTGGCCAGCGATCGGTCCGATTTGCAGGACGAGGTCAATCAACTGATGTCGGAAATCGATCGCATCGCCATCGATACCGAGTTCAACAATCAGAAACTTCTGAGCGGTGGGTATGAGACGGCGAAAAAGTTTCATGTCGGTCCCGACGGTGGCCAAACCATTGCGGTGTCGATCATGCGCGCCACGACCACATCCCTGATCAGTGCCGCAGCGGCAGGCGCCGGCAGGGTGTTGATTTCCACCCAGACCCAGGCCAACCTTGTCATTGGCCGGATCGACAGCGCCCTGGATTCGGTTTCCGACATTCGTGCCAAACTGGGTTCGTTCCAGAATCGTTTCGAAGCGGTGATCGCCAATCTGGGGAGCATCGTCGAGGGAACTTCCGCCGCCCGGTCGCGCATCATGGATGCCGACATTGCTTCCGAGACCGCCAATCTGACGCGGAATGCGATTCTGCAACAGGCGGGGACGGCGATCTTGGCCCAGGCCAATCAACAACCCCAGATTGCACTGCAATTGTTGGGTTGATCGCGGCCCTTCCCCCGGCAGCGTCCATACCGGTGTCGGCGCGGCATTGAATGTCCGACCGGCGCCGGGTGGACCGGCAACATGATGGCCCGGTTCAAAGGGTTCGTGGATGCCAGGGGCGGCGTTGCCCGATCGACGAGGGTATGAGGCCGGCCCGCGTCAAAAAGAACGGCTTTGTTTTCCAGGGAAGGTGAATTCAATCGGGGATCATGAGGATCCCTTACAGGAGCATGGCAATGGCACTTGCAATCAATACCAACATGGCTTCCATTGGCGCCCAGAGACAACTGCAAAAATCGACCAGCGCCTTGGGCAAGACCTTCGAACGGCTTTCTTCGGGTCTGCGTATCAATCGGGCCGCCGACGATGCGGCGGGGATGTCCATCGGCACCCGAATGACGGCGCAGATTCGTGGCACCACCCAGGCGATCCGCAATTCCAATGATGCGATCTCAGTGGTCCAGGTGGCCGAGGGGGCGTTGGAGGAGACCACCAATGCGTTGCAGCGGATTCGCGAGTTGGCGGTCCAGGGGGCCAACGATACCCTGATCGCCGGCGATCGCGAAGATCTGCAACAGGAAATCACGCAGCTGGTGTATGAGGTGCAGAGAATTTCGTCTCAGACCGAATTCAACAATCAACGGGTCGTCAATGGTTCGTTTGCCGCCAAGAAGTTTCATGTCGGTCCCGATGGCGCCCAGACGATTCAGGTGACGGTCAATGCCGCGAGCGTCAAGGCGCTCGGGGTCAACTCGACCAACGCCAGACTTTACAGCACCACGGCGACGGCGGCTCAGATGCAATCAATGGCCAATGGCCTGATCGGACGGGTCGATTCGGCACTGGATTCGGTTTCCGACATCCGCTCCAATCTTGGTTCCTACCAGAACCGGTTCGAGGCGGTCATCGCCAATCTCAGCAGCATTGTCGAAGCGACCCAATCGGCCCGGTCACGCATCATGGATGCCGACATCGCCACGGAAACCGCCAATCTGACGCGCAATGCAATCTTGCAGCAGGCGGGAACCGCGATCTTGGCCCAGGCCAATCAGCAACCCCAGATCGCCTTGCAGTTGTTGGGATAAGGGGCTGATCGGTTACCTTGACCAATGGGGCAGAGCTGACCCCGAACGAATGACAGGCTCACCTCCAGCCAGGGATGGAACGTAGCGAACAAAAGGGAGATTCGCTTCCGGGAGGGTAGGATCATGGTACTTGCGATTCATCGAAGCATTCCAGCCATGAATACCCAACGCAATGTTTTACGCATGTCCAGAGAGAAGGATGGGGTTGCATCACGGGTATCTTCAGGACTGGAACTCAAAAGGACGGTTGATGATCTTCAAGGGGTGTCGATTGGGATCGGGATGACGGCCCGTATTCGAGGCATCAACCAAACGATGCGCAATGTCAACGAGGCGGTTTCGCTGGTACAGGTTGCCCAGACGGCAATCGATGAAACGGCAACGGCATTGCAGACCATACGTGCGTTGGCGATTCAAGCCGCCAACGACACCATGACCACCGATGAACGGTGGAATCTTCAGCATGGTGTACGACAATTGCTTGAGGAAATCGACCGTATCGCCCGGGAATCGGCGGACGAAGGTTTGGAAAGGGAACAGGTTGGATTGTTGCCGGTCACGGGTGATGGGAAGGATGGCGATGGGGAGATTCTCCAGGCCATCAAGGAGGCGATGGCCTCTTCGTTGTTGCGGATGGGACAGGCCATTCGTCAATCGACCCGGGACCGGGAGTATCCGGTGGTCAGCCACATCGACAAAATGTTGGATCTGGCGACCGACATCAGTACACGATTGGATGGGTATCAGGACCAGGTCAACGAACTGATCGCCCATCTGGAGGAAGACAAGGCGAGCCGAGTGACGAATTTGGCGCACGATGGAGAAAAAAACGAGTCGCGATGGACGGTTGAAGCGGTTCGGGATGCACTCATCGAGAATGCCGACGCGGCGATCCAGACTCAGGCCAATCAGGGTCCGAAACTGGTCCTTGAATTGTTGGACGGGTAGAAAAAAAGAGCCGACAACGGCCCAATGGCGGCCTCTCCGATCTTCGGATCGCGAGGGGCCGCCCGACAAGGAGAAATTCATGGAGAGCAACAATGATACAGTCGTCAGGACGGAGAGAGAGAAGGTCGCTTCGATCATGAAACCCGTGGCGGGAAAGCTTCATCCGGGGATCGATCGGGGTGGTGGCTTCGATGCCGAGTTGGTTCGGGCGGAGGCCAGGGTGGAAAACAGGCTTTCGGTGGTGGAAAAGGATAATCTCAAGGGATTGGCCGATGAAATCACCCAGGCCTTGTCGGGGTTCAAGTCCTTGCGTCTGAGCATGGACCGGGAATTGAACCAGGTGGTGGTCCGGGTGATGGACGTCCGCAGCAATCATGTCCTGCGCCAGATCCCCGGGGAGCGGATGGTGGATCTGGTGAAACAAATGCGCGACCTGGAGGGGGTATTGTTGAAGGCGACCGCGTAAAACCGGTGTGGCGCCGCCCGGATCGCAAGATTCCGGGCGGCACTGTTTATGGTGCTTTCAGCCAGGTTCAACGGTTCCTTGGGCAAACCTTCGGACCTTTTGTTTTAATTTTAGGTGTCTCGTCAAAACTTTAAATAATTTCATCCAAATTCTCGGACCTCTTGCTTGAGCCTTCAGCCCCTCCGTTCAAACCTTCGGGCCCCTTGTCCACACCTTCAGGCCCCCTATCGATCATGAAAAGCCTGCAATCGGGATGTCCTTTTCTTTATGGCTTGTGATAACATGCCGGCGTTTCCTACCCACTTGTGACTGAAATCCCATGGCCTGGATCAAAGCGAACGACCTGCACTTGAGTCTTGGAGGCGCTCCATTGTTGGATGGGGTCGATTTTTCGATCGAGGCGGGAGATCGGGTTTGTCTGATGGGCCGCAATGGGGTGGGAAAGAGTACCCTTCTGCGCCTTCTGGCTGGCGAACTCCTTCCCGACGGCGGTCGGATCTTGTTCGAGCCGGGGAGTCGGATCCGTTATTTGCCTCAGGAGGTTCCTTCCGGGTTGTCGGGAACGGTTTGGGACATCGTGGCCTCGGGGCTGGTTGCGTCGCAGGGAGAACACCTGGGAGCGGCTGATGGGTCGTTCGGGGAATGGAACGCCCCGGTACAGGTCGAGACCACCCTTTCACGGTTGGGCCTGGCGGGGGAAGAGCGGTTCATGGAGCTTTCGGGAGGGTTGAAGCGGCGGGTGCTTCTTGCCCGGGCCCTGGTGACTGCTCCCGATGTCCTGCTGCTCGACGAGCCGACCAACCACCTGGACATCGAGGCGATTGCCGGATTGGAAAAGCTGTTTGCCGGTTTTCATGGTTGCCTGGTGTTCGTTACCCACGACCGCATGTTCGCCGACACGGTGGCGACACGAATTTTCGAATTGGACCGAGGCATTCTGACCGACTGGCCTGGAAACCACGCCGAATATCTGCGCCGCCGTGAACTGCGATGGCAGGAGGAGGCGGAACGGATGGCCCGGTTCGACAAGAAATTGCAACGCGAGGAGGCGTGGATCCGCCAGGGAGTCAAGGCCCGCGGGACGCGCAACATGGGTCGGGTCCGGGCGCTGGAACGATTGCGCGAGATGCGGCGGCAGCGTCGGGAACGGATGGGATCGGTACGGATGCGCATCGAGGAGGCGGAACAATCGGGAAAACGGGTCATCGAGGCGGAACGGATTTCCTATCGCTGGAAGGACGTGCCCATCATCGACGATTTTTCGACCATCATTCAACGTGGCGATCGCGTTGGGATCATCGGTCCCAACGGTTGTGGCAAAAGTACCCTGCTCAATCTGCTCATGGGGCTTCTGATGCCGGCGACGGGGTGTGTCCGTCAGGGGACGCGGTTGGAAGTGGCCTATTTCGATCAGATGCGCGCTGCCCTCGACGAGGAACGATCGGTTGCCGACAATGTGGCCAACGGTCGGCAACAGGTCGAATATGGTGGCCGCAGTCGCCACATCATCGGCTATCTGGAGGAATTTCTTTTTTCTCCCGACCGTGCCCGAATGCCGGTCAAGGCGCTTTCGGGAGGGGAGCGCAATCGTCTGTTGCTGGCGCGGCTGTTTCTGCAACCTGCCAACCTTCTGGTCATGGACGAACCGACCAATGACCTGGATGTGGAGACCCTGGAACTGCTCGAAGAGGTTGTGGGCGGGTTTGCCGGAACCCTGATTCTGGTATCGCACGATCGCGCTTTTCTCAACAATGTCGTGACCTCGATCCTGGTTTTCGAAGGGGAGGGGAAAATCGGCGAATACGTGGGTGGTTATGATGATTGGCTGGCCCAGCGTTCGCCGCCCCAAGTGGCGGAGGCCAGGGAGAAGCCGGCGGAAAAAAAACGCAAACCGGTGGAAGTGAACCGGATACGGCGAAAAAACATGGCCGAGCGCAAGGAACTGGCGGAAATTCCGGGACGGATCGAAACTCTGGAACAGGAACTGGCTCTTGTGCAGACGACCATGGCCGATCCCGCCTTCTACAGGAAGTCCCAGGGGAGGGAGGTCAACGATCTGCGCCAGCAGGAACAGCGGCTTGAACAATCCCTGGCCGAATTGTTTCAACGATGGGAAGCCTTGGAGGCCATTCCCGATTGAACGACGAGGGAGTCCGGGAGATGAACGAGGATGCGCGGGAAGTTCCCTACAACGATTTGCGGCCCGATCTGATTCTGGATGCGGTCGAATCGGCGGGTTGGCGTTGTGACGGCCATTTGTTGGTGCTCAACAGCTATGAAAACCGGGTCTACCAGATTGGACTGGAAGATCATCCGCCCGTCGTGGTCAAGTTCTACCGTCCCGGGCGCTGGTCGGACGCGGCGATCATCGAGGAGCATCGGTTTTCCCGGGAACTGGCCGATCTGGAAATCGATGCCGTTGCCCCGTTTGCGGTCGGAGAAAGGACTTTGCACGAATATCGTGGTTTTCGTTTTGCGGTCTATCCGCGGCGTGGCGGACGGACGCCCGATCTGGAAAACCCGGATATTCTGGAACGGCTCGGGCGGTTTCTTGGGCGCATGCATGCCGCCGCGTCGGTGTGTTCCTTCGACCATCGGCCCGGTCTTGACGCCCGGTCTTTTGGTCTTGAACCTGGCCGTTATCTGATCGAGAGTGGTTGGGTCCCTTCCGCTTATTCCCAGGACTATCGGGAGGTTCTTGAGCGGTTATTGTTTCTGATCGATGCCGGGTTCGACCGGGCGGCGCCATGGCGTCCGATCCGTCTGCATGGTGATTGCCATGGTGGCAACATGTTATGGACCGATACCGGTCCCTGTTTTGTCGATTTCGATGATGCCCGCATGGGACCGGCGATCCAGGATTTGTGGATGTGTCTTTCGGGAGGTCGGGAGGAGCGGACGTTGCAACTGCAATCGCTTCTTTCCGGATATCGGCAGTTCCATGATTTTCAACCGCGGCAATTGCATCTGGTGGAACCGTTGCGTACCCTCAGGATGATCCACCATACCGCGTGGATTGCGCGTCGTTGGCACGATCCTGCCTTTCCCTTGGCTTTTCCGTGGTTTGCCGAAGGGAGGTTCTGGGAGAATCATCTGTTGGCGCTGGGGGAGCAGATTCCACTGATGGAAGAACCGCCCCTGGAGGTGATGCAATAAAAATTATTGAAAGAAAAAAGGGGGCTTAAGGGATTGCCCCCAGACCCCTTTTTTCTTTCAATAATTTTTTCCCGAGATTGCAATCCTTGGCCCTGTTTCTCCTTTCGGACGATCCCCGATTTCCCAGCGCCGACCTCGCCGAGGGCAACGGTCTTTTGGCCGTCGGCGGCGATTTGACTCCCCGACGTCTCCTCGCCGCCTATCGGGGCGGCATTTTCCCCTGGTTTTCCGAGGGTGATCCCCTGCTGTGGTGGAGCCCCGATCCCCGTCTGGTCCTGAAACCGGAATGGTTGCACATTCCGCGCTCGCTCGCGAAAACCATCAGACGCAAAACATTTGCAATCACCTTCGACCACGCTTTCGGAGAAGTCATCACCGCATGCGCCAAGATCCGAAGATCGGGAGAATCGGGAACCTGGATCACCCGCGAAATGATCGACGCCTATCTGGCCCTGCACCGGTTGGGACATGCCCACTCGGTGGAGGCATGGACCGGAACCGGTGCATCGCGGACTCTGGCGGGAGGACTCTACGGCATCGTCCAGGGCGGATGTTTTTTTGGTGAATCCATGTTTCACCGTGTTCCCGACGCCTCCAAGGTGGCCTTCGTGACCCTGGTGCATCACCTTGCCGCCCAGGGGTTTACGCTGATTGATTGTCAGATGACGACCGATCATCTTCTGCGTTTCGGCGCCCGGGAAATCGCGCGCGCGCTTTTTTTGAAGATGTTGCGGGAAACACGGCACGATTCCATGCCCCCCGGTCCCTGGCATTCTTTTTCCAGACCTTGATCTTGTCTTTACTGTTGTTGGCCGCCAGACGACGAAAACATCTCCTTGCCGAACAATTCATCGCAGAATCATGGCTTGTCTTTTGCATTGATCCCTCTTCGATAGCGCCTTGCCCAACCTCCTTTTCGAGGTGGATCAATGACGATTGGGGAAAAAATCATGATGCCTGTAGCGTCCCAGGGACACTTTACGACACCCCTTCCATGGAAGGATCGTTACCGCGGCGCCGTCATCCTTGGGACGGTTCTGGGAGGGATGTTGATGACCTCCTGTCAAACGACCGACATCAAGGCCTCGAAAAACCATTTTCTCCGCCCGACCGATCCCCCGGTCCATATTGCCGCGGGAAGCGACCTGGTCCCGGAGGTGGTGGCGGAAATGAAAAACGGCGCCGATGACGGGCGGCGTGACGAGGTGTACACGATCACGGTTACCGAAATGCCGGTGCGCGATCTTCTTTTTGCCCTGGCGCGGGATGCGAACAAGAACATCGATGTCTATCCGGGCATTACCGGTCGGGTCACCCTGAGCGCCATCGATCAAACCCTGCCGCAAATTCTCGACCGCGTGGCCAAGCAGGTGGGAATTCGTTATGAAATCGATGGCGAGACCGTCATTGTCTCTCCCGATCGTCCATACCTCAAGATCTATCAGGTGGACTACATCAATGTTTTGCGCGATGCGGTGAGTTCCAACAAGGTTTCGACTCAGGTCTCCACGACCTCCCTGAGTTCCGCCGATCTGACCGGAACGGATGCCAATCAATCCTCGACCAACCTTTCGACGTCATCGACCAACCGATTCTGGCGCACGCTGACGCTGAACGTTCAGACCATCCTCAACAGCGACCGGACCGGAAGTCTCGACACCGGCGCTGCCGCCGGGCAATCGGGGGGGGGTACGGAAGGCGAAATCATTCTCCCCGGAGGGGCGACCTCGAAAGTGATTCCAGCCGCGGGGGTCGGGGATACCATCGGCGGGGTGATACCGCCGACGGGAGCGGCCACGGATGAAACGGCGACGGGAACCGAGGCGGAAGGGACGGGCATCGTCGCCATCAATCCCGAGGCGGGATTGATCTCGGTCTATGCCTCCTCGACGCAACATGAACGGATCCAGAAGTATCTGGACACGGTTCTGGACAACGTCCATCGTCAGGTGTTGATCGAATCGACGGTGGTCGAGGTCGAACTGAGCGATGGTTTTCAGGAGGGGGTGGACTGGAACAAAGTGTTCAACCAGGCAGCGGGCATGACGGTCAGCGGCGCGTTTTCCACCATGAATCCGCTCGACGAACCCCTGGATTTCTTCACCATCCAGCACGACGGCGATACCGGTTCCAACGGGACGATCAGCGTCGCTCTGAAGGTGTTGGAAACCTTCGGCAACACCAAGGTGCTCTCCTCGCCCAAGATCATGGCCCTCAACAATCAATCGGCGCTGCTGAAAGTGGTCAAGAACGAGGTATTTTTCACCCTGGAATCGAGTGTCAACAACAGTTCCACCAACACCAGCACGACCGGTACCGCCGCGACCGCGCAGATTCCGGTGTTCAACACCAAGGTGCATACGGTGCCGGTGGGCCTGATCATGTCGGTCACGCCGCAGATTTCCAACAACGACATCGTCAGTCTCAATGTCCGACCGACCATTTCCCGGATCTACGACTGGAAAAAAGATCCCAACCCCGCCCTGAAAAGGAATACCCTGACGACCGGCCTGGAGGAGGATGTCGAGAGCAAGATTCCGCTGATCGAGGTCAAGGAGATGGAAACCTTGATGCGGATTCATTCGGGACAGGTGGCGGTGATGGGTGGATTGATGCAGGATGTGACGGCGGAGGATTCCAACGGCCTGCCGGTTTTGGGACGGATGCCGGGATTGGGATTTCTTTTTGGCAATCAGGCCCGGCTGTCGAAGAAATCGGAGTTGGTGATTTTTCTCAGGCCGGTGGTGATGAGTCAGGGCAAACCGCGCGACATGACGGCGCGTGATCCCAGGCGGACCCGTCCGGTACTGGCGCAACCGGTCGTCAAACCGCCACAAAAACAGGACCAGAAACCAGCCGCGCCCGCCAAGGATTCCCCCCTGCCGGAACAGGGAGGGACCCCGGAGAAGGGCAATGGGACGGAGGAACCCGCCGCCCCGCCACCGGCGGCCCCCACGGGTGAAACCCCGGCGGCGGCATTGGCTCCGGGCGAATCCTATCTTGATTTCACGATGCCGGGTGGCATGGGGGGCGGTGTCCCGCCGCAACCTTCCGCCCCGACCGCCATGAATGCTGCCACCACCCACATTGCCCCGACCCCGGCGCAACCGGCCCTTCCTCCGGAGATGGAGGAGGATCCCATGCTTCCCATGGACAATGGCGAGCGTCATCATGGAGACGGTCCGGAGATGGGACGGAGTTCGGCTCGGAGCGGGGTCTTTCTGGAACTGGGCTCGTTCCGGCAACAGGCGCTCGCCGACAATGTTCAATCCCAGGTGAAGGCGATCGGTTTGCCGATCCATCGGGAACAGGCGATCGTGGCGGGAACCGCCTATCAGCGGGTCCGGTCCGGCCCCTACGGCAGCCGTCAGGAGGCGGATCACGCCCGCAACCGTATCGCCAGCGTGACCGGGATCCAGGCCCGACTGGCGACCAATTGAACCATTGCCAAAACCGATCCGGGAGCACTTCCCGGATCGGCTCCTTTCGTAACTTTCCTGCCAACGGTCTTGGACCGCCATGGATCCGCGAACGCGATCACCCTGGTTTCGTTCCACCCGGACCGTCTTTAAGAGTTTATCCTTGACAATTGGTGCCCCTGGTTACGATTCTTTACTGAATAATCGTCGTATTTTCAGGACATTCTGGTATAATGGGTACCAAATCGGGGCAGAACCGGACCGGGTAGTGACGCCCGGACTCCGGCGTTTCTCCTGTACGCCAAAGGTGGCCGGCAATGTTTAAATTATTGCAAAACAAATGGCTTGTCGCAATTCTCATCATCCTTGGCATCACCGTGGCGGGGGCCTTTTTGTTGATGGTTCCCCAGACTGCGATGGAGCGCAAGGGGATCGCCCTGGACCGCGACAAGCTTCCGGCGCGACAAAAACAGGCGGACACCGGAAAGAAGGAACCACCGGTGCAGGTGGAGGCCGCCAAACGGGAACCGGTGGGTGGGGTGACCCAGCTCAAGGGGCTGGCTTTTGCCGAATTCGAAAAGGTCAAACGGGTCCTCGAAGAAGGGAGCCCGGTCTTCCAGGGCGACCGGATCGTCACCGGGAGCAAGGCGCGCCTGATCCTCAAGATGAAGGATGATGCGGTCATCGCCCTGGGCGAGGACAGCGAGTTTCTTGTTCAGCACTATACCTTCAAGGTCCGTCCCGACAATACGGTCGGCGAGGAGGATGGCAACAAGGGCCAGGTGGAACTGACCCGGGGTCTGGCCAAGTTCACCTCGGGGCGGCTGGGGCAGATGAAGAACAAACCGTTCCACCTGGTGACGCCGGTGGCGACGATGGGGGTTCGCGGCACCCAGGGGTTCATCCGGTTGAACGGCAGCGGTGCCGACATGGCCATCGAGGTCGTCTCCCTGAAGGACGAGGTCCTTGTATGGATGGAGGAGCCTGCGAAAAAATTAAGTTCCTCTTCAGGAGAGATCCACTTTTTGACCGCCCTGATCGGCGAAGCGTTTGCCGCGGATCTTGGCCGGGAGCCGGCGACGGTCAAGACGAATCAGATGTTGTCGGGATCGCCGACCTCCCCCCCCGTGATTACCGATGCCCCCAAGGAAAAATTGAGTGATGCCCACACGAGTACCGCGGTGAAAAAGCTGCCGGAAGGGGCCCGGAAGGACCTGGCCCAGAAAGCGGCCCAATCCCTGGTGGACAAGGGGGCGGCGGCCAATGTCGAAGAGGCGGCCAAACTCCTGGAACAAACGCCCCAGGCCCTGGAACAATTGGTCGAAGAGGCGGAAGAACACCTCATGGAGGAGACCCGGGCCGATGTGGAAAAACAATTGGAAAAAGACGAAAAGCTGAAAGAGATCGATGCGGACCTCAAGAAGGCCGAGGAGGGTGGTGACACGGCAAAGCTCACTGAATTGAACGAAAAGAAACAGGCATTGCTTGCCGACTCCCATCCCATCGACACGGTCATCGATGGGGTCGATCAAAAGAAATCGGCGGACGGGGCGATCGAAAAGGTGATTCCCAAGGTTGAAAGTTTTGCCGAGGAGGTGACCAAGGCGGTCGCAGAAGGAAAAAACCTTCAGGAAGCGCTCGAAGGGAAGGCACAAAACTATCGGGAAGATGTCAAGAGCAAGGCCAAGGCGCTGGGCATCGAGGATTACGAAGGGGCAAAACGGACTGGAGAGAAAATACGGGAAGAGGTCAAGGACCAGATTCCGGGACAGCCTGCTCCGGGTGAAAAAACGTTATCGCCCCTGGGGACGCAACCCCTGCCGGGAGAAACGCGACCTTCTTCTGCGGCAACGGATGTAGAGGGAACGGTCTCCGGGACTTCGGAAGGGGCTTCGACCGATGCAGCCGCCAAGGATGCGGGTGGGACAGCAGCGGAAGGGACCAAGGATGCCGCCAAGGGGAGCACCACCGCCACCGATGCGAAAGCCGGAAGTGCTGTACGGGATCCCAACAGTGTTTTTGCAGACACCGCCCGAACCGCCGCCACCCCGACCACAACCACGACGGGAACGACGTCATCCACCACGTCCGATTCGAACAAGACGACTTTTTCTCCCACTCCTATTTCCTTCAACAAACCACCGGTCATGGCGGCCCAGACGTTTTCGGTGGACGAAAACAAACCCCTCAACACGATCGTCGGAACCCTGGCGGCGACCGACCCCAATACAGGCAATGTCCTGAGTTTCACCCTGACACCGACGGACGTGTTCACGGTGGATGCCGCAACCGGGGTGATCACCACGGTGGCACCCCTCGATTATGAAAAAACCGCCTCCTACACCCTGACCGCCACGGTGACCGACAACGTTCCCGACAATACCAAGGACAAGAAGATCACCACCATCACTGCGGCGATTACGATCAATGTAAAAAATATCAATGAGACTCCGACAATCGTCGCTCCAGGGACGCTGCTTGTCGATGAGGATGGAACGCTCAAGGTGTCGGGCATCACCGTTGCCGATCCCGACACCCTCGTTGCCGTGACGACGGGGGTGGAACCGGGGGATTTGTCGGTAAAACTTGAAGTAGTCCATGGACTTATCACCCTGACCGATACCTCTGGAGTCACAATCGTCGCCTCTGGGGCCAATAATTTAACAATGAAAGGAAAGCTTCCTTCCCTGAATAATGCTCTAGGAAAACTCACCTATACACCAAAGAAGGACTATAACGGAAGTGATGTTCTGTATGTGGATGTTGATGACCTTGGAACTCAAGGCAGTGGGACAGCGAAGTCCACATCCACCCAGATAGCAATTACTGTGCAACCAATCAATGATGAGCCAAAGTTTAACAATGCCGATCTAAAATTTACCGTCGATGAAAACATGCCGGTGGGAACACAGGTTGGTAATAATATTTTCGCCTCCGACGTTGAGCTTGATACTATTACCTATTCCATCACCAAAGGCAATTTGGGCAATGCCTTTGCCATCGAACCAGACACAGGCAAAATCACCGTAGCAGCTAAGATCGATTTTGAAGTCAATCCGATCTATACTCTGGAAATAGTAGCAAAAGATGCCGGTTTAGCATCACAACAGACAGGTGCCATTCCCGCCAAGGTGGTAATCGAAGTCAATAATGTCAACGAACCGCCCCGCTTCAAGGATCTTCCCAACGCCATCGGCGCCCTGGAGGACACGATCAAGGCGTTATCCGAGATCCAGATCGACGATCCCGACCTGACCGCATCCAGTACCGAAACTTTGAAACTGACCCTTTCCGTCGAACACGGGACCCTTTCGACCCGTTCCGACCACAGCCTGGCGGAAAAGACCCTGACCCTGACCAATACTCTGGCCAATTTGCGCAAGGAATTGGAACGGTTGAACTATCGGGGCGAGAACAACTATGCCGGGGTCGATACCCTGACCCTGAAACTGGATGACCAGGGCAACATTGGTTCCGGAACGACGATTCCCGCCACCGGGACCGTGGCCATTTCCATCGTTGGAGTCAATGATGTCCCCACGATCACCCCGATCACCGATGTGATCATCGACGAGGACAAATCGAAATCATTTTCCTTCCAGGTGGCCGACCTGGACACCCCTGCCAGTGATCTTCTGGTCAGCGTTGCGTCGTCCAACACCGACCTGTTTCCCACGGCCAATCTGGTCCTGTCGGGGACCAGTACCGATCGGACCCTGACGGCGACGCCGGCGCTCAACCGTTTTGGCGACGCGGTCATCACCTTGACCGTTTCCGACAAGAACGATGCCACCCAGACGAAGACCTCAAGTTTCAAGGTGACGGTGCGGGCGGTGGCGGACAAGCCGGTGATTACCGCGGCCACGACCAGCGAGGATGTGCAAACCACCTCGGGACTGGTACTGGCCCGCGCCGGGGTCGATGGCGACGAGGTGACCCATTTTCAGATCAAGAACATTGTCAACGGAGCGGTCTACAAAAAGGATGGGGTGACGATTGTCAATGAAGGCGAGTTCATCACCGTCGCGGAGGGAACCGCGGGATTGAAATTCACCCCTGGGACGAATCTTTATACCGTCAGCGGCAGCGTTGTCTTTGGATTCGATGTATTTGGCGCCACGGCGGCGGCGGATACGAACGTTGGTCCCGAAAAAGCGACCGCGACCATTGCGGTCACCAGCGTCAACGATGCGCCGGTGATCACCAAACCGGCCAACGCGACCGTCCTTGAGGACACAGCGCTTGTCATTACCGGTTTGAGCGTTGCCGATGTCGATGCGGGAACCGCTTCCCTGCAAGTGGTTCTGTCGGCTCTGGACGGTACCGTGACCCTGGCCAAGACCGATGGCATCTCCATCGAATCGGGGACCAACGACAGCGCAGCGATCACCTTTTCCGGTCCCGTGACCGCCATCAACGGGGCGTTGTCGGGGATGAGCTATCGGGGGGACACCTCTTTTTCCGGCAGCGACACACTGACCCTCAAAGTGAATGACCAGGGCAATACCGGCGCGGTCACCACCCCCCTGACCGATGAAAAAACGGTGACGATCACCGTGACGGCGGTCAACGATGCGCCGGTGATCACCCGGGGAATCACGACATCCCAGACCTATACCGAAGGCGACGCGGTGGGCAACAACACGGCCATGGTCATTGATGAGGCCATCGTGATCGAGGATGTCGATGATGCCGACCTGAGCGGCGCCACCCTCACCATTGCCACGGGGAAAGATGGAACCAAGGATCAACTCGATGTCACCGCCACCGAGACGATCGCCAAGAGTTGGAATGCGACCACGGGCGTTCTGACGTTGACCGGCAGTGCGACGGTCGCCGATTACCAGGCGCTTCTGCGCCAGGTGACCTTTACTTCGACGAGCGACGATCCAAAAGCGGGAACCCGGACGGTAACGATCAAGGTCAACGATGGTGATCTTGACAGTGCCTTGGCCAGTTATTCCATTGTCGTCGTTGCCGTCAACGATGCCCCCTCCATGACCGCCGGCAGCACGCTTAACTATACCGAGAACGATGCCGCGACCGTCGTCGAATCCTCGTTGACCGTCACCGACCTGGACAATGCCTCCCTGACGGGAGCGAGCGCCACCATTTCGAGCGGCTATCAGAACGACACCAGCGACAGCGACACCCTGGCTTTCGCGGACAGTGGTGGTATCACCGGTTCCTGGGACGCCACGACCGGGGTCCTGACCTTGACGGGCAGCGCCACCAAGGAAGCCTATGCCGCGGCCTTGAAAACGGTCACCTTTGTCCACACGGGGGACAACCCCACCACCGATAACCGAACCATCTCCTTTGTCGTCAGCGACGGCAGCGCCTCTTCGACGGCGGTCACAAGTACCGTGGCGATGACCGCGGTCAACGATGTTCCGGTGGTGACCGCCACGGCGAGCATTTCGGTCAACGAGGGAATCGATGCGGTGCAGAACACCGCCATGGTGATCGACGGTTCGATCACCGTGAAAGATGCGGAAAGCGACACCATCACTGCCGCGACGATCACCATCGGCACCAATTATGTCAACGATGAGGATGTCCTGATCTTCCCTGCCACCCTGGGCAACATCCAGGCAGACACGACGAACGGCAGCGATAGCGGCTACAGCGGTTGGAATGCGACCTCGGGCACCCTGAAACTGACCGGTTCCGGGACCGTTGCCGAATACCAGGCCGCCTTGCGGACCATCAAATACCACAACCTGGACAGCGATATTCCCACCGCCTCGACCCGCGGCATTTCCTTCCAGGTTACCGATACCGGACAAAGCCTTGCCGCCACCGCCCAGGTAACGATGGTTCCCCAGAACGATTCACCCACTCTGGTCCAGGGATCGGCACTCCTTCCGAGCTACACCGAAGACAGCCCCACCAGCAAGCATGCCGAGCTTATCGATAACGGCATCGTCCTGGCCGATGTCGATGACACCAACATTGAAGGGGCGACGGTGACGATCTCCGCCACCTATGACAGTGGCAAGGATCTTCTTGCCTTCGACAGCGCCTTCACCAGCAGCACCATTACCGGCACGTTCAACGCGACCACAGGCGTGTTTACCCTGGCGGGATCCGACACCGTAGCCAATTATCAAACCGCGTTGCGGGCAGTCACTTATGCCAATTCGAGCGATCATCCCACCGCCGGATCGCGGACGATTACCTTTGCGATTTCCGATGGTTCTCTTTCCAGCAACAGCACGAGCGTCACTTTTGATGCCACCGCCGTCAACGACGCGCCGATCGTGGTTTCAGGTGGAACACGGGCCTATACCGAAAATGATGCCGCAACCCCTATCGATACCGCCATTACCGTATCCGATCATGAAGGGGATGGTCTGACCGGAGCCACGGTGAAAATCACCGGCAATTATGACAGCGATGAAGATGTTTTGGCCTTTGCCACCATCGGTTCGATTTCCGGCTCCTGGAATGCGATCGACGGTACCTTGACCTTGAGCGGTTCGGGTACGACCAGTGAATACCAGGCGGCGTTGCGCACGGTGACCTATATCAATTATTCCGGCAGCGCCACCAACGACAATCCGACCGCCGGCAATCGGACGGTTTCCTTTGCCGTGACTGAGACAACGCCTACCGTGAATGGCACTTCGGCTTTGACGAGCACCGCCGCTACGGCTACCGTCACCGTCGTTGCCGTCAACGACCCTCCCGTTCTGACTGCCCCGACCAGCACGGATCCATTCACAGAGGACAGTACTTCTTTTGTTCTCATCGACAAGAACAACCAGTTTATCATCATTGACGCGGAATCGAATCAGATACAGGGGGCGACGATCGCCATTTCCGGCATTCCCACAACGACAGGGGATGGTCCTGCCGACGAATTGCAATTTACGACCCAGAATGGCATTACCGGAACCTGGAATGGTGGAACCAAGACACTGACTTTGTCGGGAACAGCCTCCCTGGGAGACTATCAGACGGCCCTTCGTTCGGTTACCTATTACAACAACAGCCAGGATCCGGGTCAGGGAATCCGGACCCTGACCTGGACCGTGACCGATGCGGGAGGTGGCAGCGCCACGAGCATTTCAAAAACAAGCTCCCTGACAGTCAATGCAGTCAATGGGGTGCCACAGTTGTCCGGTGGAAGTGCTTCACCTTTGATCTTTACCGAAAACGCTGCTGCAACAGTCATTGATACCGGTGTCACCGTCACCGACGAGGAAAACAACAAGATCTATGGCGCTACGATCACGATCAGCACCAATTTCCATGCCACTGATGTCGGAGGCAATACGGAAGATACCCTTTCCTATACTGGCAATGGTACCAATATCAATGCAGGAGTTTGGAATTCAACAACAGGGGTATTGACTCTGAGCACTACTACCGGCCAAACCGCTACCCTGGCCGATTACATGGCCGCCTTCGATAATGTCAAGTATGTCAACAGCAGTAATGCGCCACACGCCGGAGTTGATAACAAGCGCACCGTTACCTGGAGCGTTACGGACTCCGAAGGAGCGACAAGTTCAGTTGGGACGACAAGTCAAATCCAAATAACAGCGGTCAATGATGCCCCCACCGACATCCAGATCAGCAACAATGGCCTCTATGCAGCGTCGCCCGTCGGTACCGTCATCGGTTCTCTGACCGTCACCGACCCCGATCTTTCCACCGACACCTATACCTTTTCCTTGACAAGCGGTACGACCGAGTTTTCCCTGGCCAATGGCAAGGATACCTCCATTTATACCTCGGGCAATCTGACGGTCAATCTGGCCACACTCAGCACCACGGGAGGCAATGGCAGCGGCGTCTACACCGTAAGTGTGCAAGTAACCGACAGTGGTGGATTAACCCTTTCTACTCCAAAAACCCTGAACATCACCGTCACATCGGCTCCGTTCGATAGCGGCAACATGACCCCAGTCGGCGACGCCACCGCGGTCGCCACGATTGTTTCCACTGCCAAGACCCTGTTCAATACCGTAGTGACCAATCTCGTTGGAACAACGCCAACAAGCGTCAGTCTGACCAACGACAACCTGCGCACCATGATCCTGGCCAAGCTCAACCAGCAGTTGACCGGAAGCACTTCGGGCCTGGAACATATCGGGCAGATCATCGACAGGATGGGGGTCTCGGTCACATCCGACCCAAAAATCGAGGTCACCATGCGCATCAAGGCATTGAGTACCATTCATTCCCGCCTTCCGGCCTCGGTGCAGACAAGTTTCTGGGGCCTTGTGGATACCATCACCCCGTATGGCGGGAGCTATACGTTTGACATGAAACTGACCGTCGTTCCGGTCGTCAGCGGTACGACGATCACCTACAACAACTCCAGTTCCAAACTGGAAATCCTTCATCTGAAAATGCTGCCGGATGTTTTATCGCCCACGGTTCCCTATTCCATTGCCCTGGATACACTGGTTTCCAGTTACAACAGCGTCCTGACCAATCTGAAAACTGATGGAACCCTGGCTTTTTTCCTTGGAGGGGGCGTTCCCCGGCATATCGTCGAGGCCGCCGTTGGCAGCGTTACGGGTGACACGGAATACAATGCGATGAAGGCTCAAGGGGTTTGGACGACCGCAACAGGCAATTCAACATCGGCGCCCAATTCTTCTTCGGGGGTACGTCTGGACTATTTCCTGCCGGGCAACATCAGTGGCATCACCTTCAACACGGGAAACATTACCTTGTCTCCGTAAGTGTGTATTGTGGTTTTTTTTCAGTTTGCCGTAACGAAGAAAACAGCGAATGGCGGGTGCTGTTCCGCCTCGGGTGGAATTCGACAAGTGCCTTTTTTTGATAAACTGGATACATTGCCATCAAATGGAGGAACTGATCATGGGTACGATGAAAAGTGTCCAAGTTATTTTTGCCAGACTCCTTTAGATCGGCTCCACCATTCTCCTGGCCGCTTCCATAAGAAAGCCTGATCTTGTCATGCCTATTTCCCGGGCAGTCACATCGATGCGTTGCAATAGAGTTTCTGCCATGGAAACGTTGACCGTTACCCATTTTGCCGGTACATCCACGCGCACCAAGGCCCGCAACACCTCATCGATTTCTCGGTCATGCCCAATTGCGCTCAACAGTGATGGGGCAGGGATATCTTCGCCATCTTTTACCATGGCTCCAATATGCATCGCCAACGCTTTCTCCGCATTGAGCAGCGCTTCGTCCAACGAATCTCCGCCAGACACACATCCTGGCAAGTCCGGGAAAAAACTCCCAAATCCAACTTCTCCGGCATCGTTTTCCCCTCGTTCGACGATGACGGGGTAATGTCTCACATCCATTGGATTCTCTTGGCGTATTTTTAAACCGCTTTGCCGTTCGATGGATTTGATTGTCCCTATCGGAATGATTTTTCTGGGATGTGGAACCGTAACTTTACCTGCTCTTCCTGGATGAACAAACTGATGGTGACTCCCAGAAATATCCGATAGCACCCAGCCGGCAACCTTCAACGCATCAATAATTTCCCGGCTGGATAAAGTATTCCCCATGTTATCCCCGATCTCGATTCCGGTGAATGGCCATTGTTGTCCAATAGTCTGCACGTTGGGCGCACCCGCCTGCACCCCGGTGATGATGTAATTCACGTCAGCTACGGCCATGCATCATCCTGCATCCCCGCGCAATCCAGGAAAGAAAGACGATTATTAAAATGATCGCAGGTGTTTTGTTATTTTTGGTGGGCCGTGTAGGGCTCGAACCTACGACCCGCTGATTAAGAGTCAGCTGCTCTACCAACTGAGCTAACGGCCCAAGGATGGGGTAATGCGAAGAAGCCGGTGTGGTGTGGATTGGTGACCTGCGCGATTGTGGTTCCCGCCCATCGGCGCCTGCTGCCAGGATTATCGGGTGATGGAGGATTCAAGTCAAGTGGCAAATTGGATATCGTGGTTTTCCCTGAACGCATGACGATGAAGTCGTCCCATGGATGTTAAATTAATACATTTATATATAATATTATGGAAAATTTCATCGATCAAGTGACACATCATCATGGATGATTTCTGGGAACTGTTCATTGCGTTATTGATCGAACCATTTGAAAGTTCATGAAATTTACATTAAAATTTGGCGGAAATTGAATTTAATCAGAATTATATGTATAATATAGTCAATTGCAAAATAATTTCCAATCGGTCATGGTGCGATTGCAGGAATGTCCTGGTTCCCGGGATGTGATCTATGGGATGATCCATCGAAATCATTTGGAGTCGGCAATGCTGGATGGTATCGATCTGACCGTTGTTGAATCCCGGTCCTTGATGCATCGTATCGAGGTGGCCATGGTCAGTCATGAGGAGTGGCTGGCCAGGTTGTACCGCGTTCTCATCTGCGGCGGATCCCTGGGCGAGGAGTATACCGCCAGTGATGCCCATGATCGGTGCAAATTCGGGCAATGGTTGCGCAAGATGTGTCAATACAACCCCAAGCTCGAATCCTTCCCCCTGGTCGTGGATATTGCATTCCTTCACCGACGGATGCATGAAGCGGTCCAGGATCTGCTGCGTTACCACGCCTCCCCCAATATGGATCGGGACATTCTGGCGCGCATGTATGACGAGGTCATCGCAAAAAAAATGGCGTTTCGCTGGCTGGTGGCGGCTTTGGATCACCTGATCTGCTACCAGATTCTCCATACCGACCCCCTGACCAATACCCTGGGTCGTGAAAAACTTCTCGCCACCCTCAACAGGGAAATCGCCGATGTCGCCAAAAACCCGCAGCGCGAATCCCTGATCGCCATGGTCGATATCGATTATTTCAAAAAAATAAACGATACCTACGGCCATCTTGCCGGCGACCGTGTCCTGATCGAAGTGACGCGATTCATCAAGGCCAACCTGCGACCGACCGATCTTGTTTTTCGTTACGGTGGCGAGGAATTTGTCCTTTTTCTTTCCAATACCTCTCTTTCCAGGGCTGGGAATCTGCTCGATCGCCTGCGGCAACGGCTTTCCAGTTACGAGATTTCCACGACCCCGCTCTCCTTTCCCCTGACCATTACTGCCTCCTTTGGCGTTACCCGCCTGACCCCCCATGAATCGGTTCAGGATCAACTTGAACGCGCCGATGGCGCCATGTACCAGGCCAAAAAACAGGGACGTAACTGCGTCGTCGTCGTTTGATGCCACCTCCCATCCATACTGCCCAGGTACCTCCCCGGTTTGGGACTATTGAAAGAAAAAAGGGGTCTGGGGGCAATCCCCCAAACCCCCAGACCCCTTTTTTCTTTCAATAATCCTTGGCCCTGGGGGTACTTGGGCCGTTACGAATATTCCATTCATTTTTAACTTGCAGATATTCAGTTGGTCTGCCATTATTAAAAGCGTCGAGGATCGCCTATATGGTCCTATATTGAATCATTGAATCGCATCATATCATCAATCGTGATCATTGGAAAAAAACATGGCGCAACCATCCGGAAAACTGACCATGAAGGGAGGATTGTCGCTGCGTTTCGCCGGGGCGGGTGACGAACATTTTTTGCTGGACATGTTCAAGGCGGCGCGTCCCTGGCTGGCCATGGCTTCTTCCGATGCCGACCTGGTGCAACACCTCTACGAGGAACAAAAACGGATCACCCGCATCGGCAACGAGACGGTTTATCCCGAACATCTGGACTTCATCATCGAAAAACTGGGCCAGGATGTCGGGCACATGGTGGTCGATCTTTCCTCCGACCATTGGCGTCTGAGCCAACTGGAAATCCATCCCCAGGGGCAAGGAAAGGGGATCGGCTCCGATGCCGTCTTGAGCATCATGTCGGCGGCGGGAAATGCCCGGGTGCCGCTGACCGTCGCCACTCCTGTGGTGCTGTCACGGGTTGTCGGGTTCTATCGAAAATTGGGTTTCGCGGTGCGTGCCCTGGTTCCACCCATGGTGGAATTGATCTGGATTCCACAATCCATGCGGAAGTAATCAACAGACGATTGCGGTGATCGAATCCCTGAGGGGTCTTCCTTTTGAAAATCAAGAGGGATGATGCTTCGGAGGAACAAAGTGAATCAAGGAAATGAATACTTCGGAGCCCGGTTCCAGGTGCAAACCGGGAAGGGAAAATCCCTTCCCGGATTTGTGGGAAACAGTTATTTGAAAATAACCATCAGATAAGATTGTACTGCATTGTTTGAATCGTATTGGTGCTGGTATTGTCGGTCCAACCGAGGCTGAGCGCCGTGGAAACGGCACCGCTTGTCGGATCGGTGACCTGAATGGTATTGATCGATGGCCCACCGACCATGCCATTGGTGATGCTGATCGGGGTGATGCCACCGTTGAATCTCCAGACACCATCCAAACCCATCGTGATCGTACTCAGACACAATCCCTTTTGGCTGTCGTTCCAGGCAACATATCCATTTTTCAGATCGGGCATGAGTGTCAGGCTCGGCCCGTAGAGACTTGACGCCCCGGAAAGGGTGACGGCAGAGGAAATATTAAAATTGAATCCTCCCTGCGGATCATAGGCCATCTTCAAGGTGCCGTCGGTGTTGGTCCAGAGAAGGATATTGGACAAGCCACACGCTTCGATGACCGGGCTTCCCTTGCAGGAAGCGGAAAGTGCGGTGATCGTCGATGGGGTGCCGGAACCCGGGGTGCAAGGGATCGCCGCCCAGGAGATCGATTGTGTCTTCCCATCTTGCCAGGCAACAACATAATACAATTGGCCGCCGATGAGTTTAAGATCGGCGCTCGGCCCCCCGGTCGGTTGCGATCCGGTGATGGAGCTTTCGAGACTGGTGTTGAATTGCCATGATCCGGAACTGCTTTGGTTGATTTGAACATAACGCAACACACTGTCTGACCAGAAGATCATTCCCTGATTGTCCGCAGGGCCCAGAACAAGCGCGGGAGGAAAGTTGCTGGTTCGGCTGGTGGCGTAGACAGCATTGGAAAATACAAGCGTGCTGGAAACAGCAAAATTGACCCAGGTATAGCCACTGGCACCAATCCAGGACATGAAGTTGCTGCCCCCATTCTGGATCTGAAAGCAGGGACTGGTGCTTCCGCGTTGTCCGGCAGAGACCTGAGGATTGGGGCCGGGAGTGGTTGAACTCATGATCGATTCCTTACTTGGGGGTCCTTGAAAACGGTCCATTTCAGACGAGCGTGGCATCGACCGTCCTTATCGCGTATGCCGAACTAATTGAAATGAACCTGAAAAGCCGCCTCCTTGGTGTCATCCACATGTCCTGGATGAATCCGTACAACATGGACCGGACCGATACGATCATTCGAATCCAAGGTCAGGGTGTAGTGTCCCGATTCGAAGGCACAAGGACCCGAAACCAGAAGATTGACCGTGAAACCTTCCCGTGGGGAATGGGGTTTGGTCGCCTTGGGTTTGGCAATGACCGAACGAATCGTGGCCGTCATTGTATTCCCTCCCGCATCTTCCAAAATGATTTCCTTGCCGTTCCTGGGAGCGAAATGGGTGCTTTGGATGGTTTCCAGTCTGGACATGCCGGGTCTCCTCAATAGGGTATTTTGTACGAGTTATGCCTGAGTCGCGTGATGTTTCGGCCTTAACATCTTTCAATCAGGCACCGGATAATATCCCTGAAGGGCAATGATAAAATTGATCGTCAAATAAGGAGGGAGGGTGGGAAATGCGCTCGGATTGGCGCTGCCTCCTCCCGGGCCCACCGTTACGGCACCATTGGTCATGGTGCTGATGGTGGTGGAAAGGGCCGGCATGGCGGGTTGATAGGTGGATGTATCGACAACGACGTTGGTTCCCTGGAGCGTCGCCTTGTTGGTTGGATCCACCGCCGTCGTGGTGACGGGACCGTTGGATGGGGTGGTAACGCCCGTCAGATTATAAGTTTTGCCGGCGACCGGATCGACCGCTCCGGGGCTTCCGGGGACGATGTCGGTCGTCGCCTTGGCGGTAATGGCCCCCTTTTGTGGTGTTGCCGGAAAATTGATGGTTTGTGAACTCATGGTCGGCTGAAACGTGGCGCTGTGGGTATGAAGCGGCAAGTAGGATGCCGTGATCGTTGTTGCAGTGTTTCCTGCGGAAAGGCCAAGTTGCCGGAAATAGAATGCCTGGGTATCTACGCCGAATGGGCTTTTTCCCTTGAGGTTCGGCAAGCCAAAAGTATTCTTGCCATCGCCACCATAAAATGTGCCAAGCAATGAAAACAATGCATTGTATTGACTGACGTTAAGGATCACTCCATCGCACAGGTGGAAGCCCGATGGAATTCTATTTGTAGGCCATGGAAGAATTGTACTCATATAACTATCCATTGCTGTTCTCCTTTGCGATCGATGTTTTCAATGAATCGTTTGTCTCGGGCTGACTTTGTGGATACTCGATGTCTTAAGACGCAATATCGGAACAATAAATATGTTAACTAATTATGAAATCTGATCATGGTTATCACATGAACGCCATGTGTTTGTCAACGGAAATTATTCATTGATGGGACCAAAATTTATATATAAATATCATATTTTCATTAAAAATCATATATCTGAAAAAGAAAAAGCCCGAGGAGGAACCTCGGGCTTGAGGGGTTTATCGGTGTAGAGGCCTGAGAGGTGAATCCCTCGAAAAATTTGCAGAGGGAATCAGGGACGGTACAGATCGATGATTCGGTTGACGTCATAATCGGCGTGACCGCCGACCCGTTGTACAATCGCTTCCATCCGCTCGTCCAGGGTGGGTCGTTCCACCTTGTAGAGCAGTCCCATGGGGGCCTGACCGCGGCTGCTGGCGTGGGCCAGGGCCATGGCGGCGCCGAGGTCGGTTACATCGTGTTCCGGTGGGATTGGTTGGACCATTTCACGGTAGGATTCCACCGTGTCCAGGTTGTTGAAGGAGGGGCATTGCGAATAAATGTTGATGTAGGCGAAGCCGCGATGTTCCAGCCCTCCCTTGATCAGGTCGGCGCACACCGATGGTTTTCCGGCGAAGCCTTGGGCCACATAGGTGGCGCCATAGGTCAACATGTACAACAGCGGGTTCATGGGGACCTCGGGGCCGCCATAGGGGGTGGTATAGGCTTTCATTTCGGGACGTGAGGTCGGGGAGTACTGTCCCTTGGTCAGGCCATAGATGCCGTTGTCGAACAGGACGTAGGTCAGATTGCTGTTTTTGCGCGCCATGTGCGGCATGTGACCGCCGCCGATGGAAAAACCGTCGCCGTCGCCGCCCATCACCATGACCGTGAGGTCGGGACGGGCCAGTTGTGCTCCTGTCGCGACCGGGCCGGCCCGTCCGTGCAGCGTGTGCATTTTGTAGGAGTGCAAAAAATAGGGGGTTCGTGACGAACAGCCGATCCCGGAAATGCAGATCAGTTGACTTGGATCGACACCGGCCCCCGCGAGGGCGCGATAGATGGCGTTGAGAATGCCGTAATGGCCGCATCCGGGACACCAGACAACCGGAACCTCCGATTTGTAATCGGCGGGCTTCAGGTCGATTTTGTTGTATGTTCCACAGAACATGAAAGGATCTCCTTTGCTTTTTTCATTATTTGATTCGGAGTGAATGGAATGCCGCCGCAAATGGTGAACGAAATCGGGTGGATCGATGTTTCGGCGCGGATGAAGTGGGCGAGTTGTCCCTGAAAATTGACCTCCGGTACCAGAATCTTGTGACACTGGCGGGCAAACTCTTCATAGTGCCGCACCGGCATGGGATACATCAGTTTGGGATAGAATCCCTTGACGCGAATCCCCTCCCGGCGCATCCGGGCCACTGCCTCGCGCACGACGCCGATGGTGCTGCCCCAGGCGATGATCCCCAGGTCTGCCGTGCCGTCGCCATCGATCTCGGTCGGTTTGACATGATCGACCACCGTGCGCAGTTTGCCGAACCGTTTGCGGTGCATTGCCTCATGGTTGGCGGCGGAATAATTGGGCGCTCCCGTCGGGCCGTGTTCCAGACCGGTGGCCACATGCATTGCTGCCGGGGTTCCCGGATCGGCCATTGGCGAGATGCCGTCTTCGGTTTGCCGGTAACGTTGGTATTCCCCCTGGCCATCCCAGCGTTTGCGTTCGATCCGGCGGATGGCGTCCGGATTGGGGGCGGGGACGGTTTGCGTCGAGAAGGCGAGCGATCCATCCGACAGCAGAATCACTGGACATTGATAATGTTCCGCCAGGTTCAGGGCTTCCACCGTCAAATGGATGCAGTCGTTGACATCTTCCACCGACAACACGATGCGTGGCGCGTCGCCGTGACTGCCGTGAATGGCCAGAAACAGGTCCGATTGTTCGTGTTTGGTCGGCATGCCTGTCGCTGGTCCGCCCCGTTGCACATCGACGATGAGCACCGGGGTTTCGCTCATCGAGGCCATCCCCAGCATTTCACTCATCAACGCCAATCCTGGTCCCGAGGTTGCCGTCATTGCCCTCTTGCCGGCGTAGGAGGCGCCAAGGACCTGGGAGATGGAGGCGATTTCATCTTCTGCCTGGATCAGGACGCCATCCATCTTTGGTATATGGGTGGCGACAAACTTGGCGATTTCGGTGGCGGGGGTGATCGGATAGGCGGAAAAAAACTTGAGTCCTCCGAGTATCGCCCCCAATCCCACTCCGGCGTTGCCCGAAATGATCAGGACATCCCTGGGGGCCACGGGTGGATCGATGCGCCAGGGATCGTTCTTGTTCAATCCATCGACCAGGGCCTTTCCCCGGGAAAAGGCTTTCAGGTTGAATTCGAGGGCCTCTTTGCCCTTGGATTCGAACTTGTCGGTCAATACTGTGATCAGGGTTTTTTCGTCGATGTCGAACAGAACCGACAACGCCCCGAGTGCCACCATGTTTTTCGATCGGTAGGACTTGAGGCTTCGGGCTGTTTGCGACATGGGTATGGGGTAGGCGTGGACGCCTGGTGGAATATCCGGAGTGAAGCCGCCTTCGCCGGCATCGTAGACCAGGACGGTTCCTGCAACCAGGAGATGTCGGTTGATGGTGTAGGCTTCTTCGTTGAAGGTACACAGGATGTCGAAGGAATCTCCCGGATTGAATACGGCTTCCCGCGAGGTGCGCACCTGGTACATGGCGTATCCACCCTTGATTTCCGCCGGGAATGTCTTGAAGGTATAGACCTCTTGCCCGACCCGGGCGCAGGCTGCGGCTATGAAATCGCCCGTGGAGATGACGCCTTCTCCACCTTGTCCGGCGATTCTGATGACAAGATCTTTCTTTTCCATGTGCAGCACTCCTTTGTCATCCGCAGTGATTCCGATGCGACTGTCTCCCGACGACACCCATGGCGACCGAGACTCCCGCGATTCCCTTCTTGAAGAACAAGATCGGGGCCAGATTGGAAACATCGTTCTTTTTTATATAACAAATTGAAAAAAATGAAAAAAAATATAGGCAGCCCTCCATTGCCAGCGACGATGTACAATCGCGGAAATCAAAAAAGCCCGATAATCAGGCATTTGCGATGACTTTTCAGGCACCGTGAAAATTTCGAGGGCAGGAAGGATGGTAACCATTCGGATTCCGCCCCGTATTCAAAATTATTGAAAGAAAAAAGGGGTCTGGGGGCAATCCCTTAAGACCCCTTTTTTCTTTCAATAATTCCCAACCAGGGAGGAGTACCTGGGCCGTTACAGGATTTTCTCCCGCGACGCCCCTGCCGGTTTGGTATCCATTCTGCCTATGAAACATTGAAGGATCTGATTGTTTCCGGTTGTGCCGCCCGTTCGGATCAATAAACAGGCAAACGCCGAAATCCAACGGTACGATCGGGAAAACAATGCCCAATCAATAAGCACTCTGATCAAAGGATGCGCACCATGTTGGCCATCGCAAACTCCAGCGTTTCTCAAACCAGCCTGTATCGGGCTCCAGGGGTCCACGACGAACTCGTGACAGGCGCCACCGGCGGACGCAACAATGCCGAATACCGTCTGTTATCGTATCTGGAACAGCTCGGGCAGAAGGAATTGAGCCGACGCCAGGGAGTAGCGGAAATGGCCATCGTCAACTTCGGCATCACCTTCACCATCTATTCGGAAGGAGAGAACATCGATCGCGCCTGGCCGTTCGACATCATTCCCCGATGCATGGCCGAAACGGAATGGCGCCGTCTGGAATCAGGCCTGATTCAAAGGACACAGGCGCTCAACGCCTTCATCGACGATCTCTACAATGGACAGAAGATCATCAAGGATGGCCGTTTTCCCGGCGAAGTGGTGCTCAAATCGCGCAACTGGCGTCCGGAACTCTCCGGCATGGCCCCCAAGTATGGCGTCTGGGCGCACATCTGCGGCAGCGACCTGCTGCGGGACAAGGATGGGGTGATGTATGTCCTGGAGGACAACCTCAGAGTCCCTTCCGGCGTCTCCTACATGCTGGAAAACCGGATGCTTACCAAACGGATTCTTCCGGAACTCTTCTATGACCAGAGAATCCTTCCGGTCGATGATTATCCGAGCCAACTTTACGAGATGCTGGCCTCGTTGTCGCCACGCTCGGGCGACAAGGCGCGGGTGGTGGTGCTGACGCCAGGTATTTTCAATTCCGCCTATTTCGAGCATGCCTATCTGGCACAACAGATGGGGGTCGATCTGGTCGAGGCGCGAGACCTGATCGTGGACGAGGAGGATACGGTCCACATGAAGACGATTCATGGACTGAAGCGGGTCGATGTGATCTACCGCAGGATCGATGATGATTTTCTCGATCCGGAGGCGTTTCGCCATGATTCAATGCTTGGTGTCCCTGGTTTGATCCGTGCCTGGAGGCGGGGACGGGTGGGCCTGGCGAATGCTCCGGGGACGGGCGTGGCGGACGACAAGGTGGTCTACAGCTACATGCCCGAGATCATCCGCTATTACCTCGACCAGGATCCCATCATTCCCAATGTTCCGACCTGGCGCTGCCACATCCCCGAAGAACGCCAACACGTATTGGCCAATCTGGACAAGCTGGTCGTCAAACCGGCCAACGAATCGGGCGGGTATGGCATGCTCATGGGACCCCATGCCGCGAAAGAGGAACGGGAAAAGTTTGTCGGTCTCATACAGGCCAATCCGCGCAACTACATTGGCCAGCAGACACTGACCCCTTCCACCGTCCCCACCCTGGTCGATGGACGGATCGAGCCCAGGCATGTCGATCTCAGGCCGTTCATCCTGAGCGGAAAACAGACCTGGGTCACTGCCGGCGGTCTCACCCGCGTCGCCCTGCGACGCGGATCCTACGTCGTCAATTCGTCGCAGGGGGGGGGGAGCAAGGATACCTGGGTCATCGCCGATCATGACGGGGGAAAATGATGCTTTCGCGCGTCGCCGAAAATATATACTGGATGGCCCGGTATCTGGAGCGGGTCGAGGATACGGCACGTCTGGTGGTCGCAACCCATCATGCCATGCTCGACATGGCGCCGGTCAATCATGTACAACCGATGAACTGGGAACAGTTGCTCGCCATCACCGGCAGCCGGGAGGAGTTTTTCAAGCACAACAGCCAGGCCGGGGAACAGGAAATCACCAACTTTCTCATCCGTGACGATGACTATCCGGGCTCGATCCTCCGGGCGCTCCATTTTTCCCGGGAAAACATGCGTACCACCCGGGAATTGTTTCCACGGGAAGGCTGGGAATTTCTCAATCGTTTGTTTTTGAATACGAAAACTGCCTGTCAACAGGATATACAGGCTGCGGGGCGGCTTGAATTTCTCGAACAGGTCATCGCCGAATGCCTTCGGATCACCGGCCTGCTCGATTCGTCGATGGTTCGCGATGAAACCTTCAGCATGTTTCGCCTGGGGCGGTATCTGGAGCGGGCAGACATGGTGACCCGGATCCTCGACGTGCGTGGCGCCTTGATGCTTTCCCGCCAGGAGGATGTCGATCGCCCGTTGCGCAATGCCCTGTGGTTGACGGTGCTTAAATCGTTGTCGGGGGACCAGATGTACCGGCGTCGGGTCCGTCCGCGTGTCCGGGGAGCGGATGTCCTGGCGTTTTTGCTCAAGGATCAGGCTTTTCCCCGCGCGTTTCGTTATGGGGTGAGCGGCGTGGCGCAATGTCTGGAGTTCATCGGCGGCGCCCACCTGGCCCAGGGGATCATCGCCCGGATCGAGGACCAGCTTTATCTGGCCGACATCACCCGGCTGGCGGACAATACCGGTTTGCACGATTTTCTCGACCGCCTGCAAATCCTGCTGGGGGAACTTCATGCCACCATCAGCCGGACCTATTTCAATCAGGTGGTGGAACTCCCGTCCGTCGGCCACGCCGATCCATCGCCCGCCGGGGGGGGATCGTCGAGGGGAAGGACATCGACCGCGACGCTCAACCGGTGTTCCCGGCCTCCGGTGACGACCCCCTTCACAGGTGGCACGTCGGCATAGTCCCGGCCCACCGCCAGAACGATGTGTCGTTGTCCCGCCACCATGGCGTTGGTGGGATCGAAACCAAACCAGCCACTTCCCGGGAGGAACAGTTCAAACCAGGCATGGGAGGCATCGGTTCCCAGAAGCCGGGTTCCTCCCGGAGGGGGCTGGGTTTCAAGGTAGCCGCTGACGTATCGGGCGGCCAGCCCCAGCGAGCGCAGCACGCCGATGGCCACATGGGCGAAATCCTGACAGACCCCCGCCCTTTGCCTGAGTACCTGGGTCAGGGGGGTGGTGACCGAAGTGGCACCGGGGGCGTAGGAAAAGGAGTCATGAATGTGCCGGGTCAGGTGGTGGACCGCATCGAGAACGGGACGGCCAGGAGTGAAAATGTCCCAGGCCAGACGTGACAGCTCCGGATGCGGACCGACCAGGGGTGAGGGGAGGGTGAAAAAAACATTGCGTCGCGACTCCAGGCTTGCCTGGGGACTCCGGATCCATTGGCCAAGTTCTTCCCACGAATGTGAAAATCCAGGCCATTGCAGCATCTCGGGCTGACGGAGAACCTCGCTGTTGGCGGTGATCTCCAGGGTTGCGTGGGGACGGTGAATTTCAAAATAATGGATCCAGTTGCCGAAAAAATCGCGAAAGGAACGGATCAGATTCGGCTCGGGGCGCAGGCGAAGATCGAATTGCAGGCAGCGCTGATCTTCCCGTTCCACCGGTTGCAGTTGCACCCGGTTGTGGCACACGGTCACCGTTTCGGGATAGTGGTAGCAGGTGGTGTGGCGGACATGGTAACGCACGAGGATCCTTTAGGTTCAGACGGTAAAAAGGTGATGGGGAGTTTCGGCATGGCGAAAATAACTGTTGCTGGCGGTTTCGGAAAAAAGCGGCAACAGATTGCGGATGCGTTCGGTCAATTTCATCAACTCCTCGCGGCGTCCGCTTTCGGGGTCGATCCGCGCCAGGACGGCGGCATCGGCCAGACGGATGGCGGCAAGGCTTTCGAAGACGGTCCGTCCCAGGTAGGTGCGGTAGAGGGTCTGCCCCGGAGACCGGGGGGCCTGACGGGCATGTTTTTCCATCAGCGTCAGTTGGAACACCAGGGACCGGGGATCGGTGTCGTCCTGAAGCAGTTTCGCCAGAACCGGTTCCACCTCCAGTCGGGTCTGAAAATGGAGGCGAAAACTTTCAAGACCGTCGTTGAGGGCGAGCAGACGTTCGAGCATCGCCATTTCGTCGGCCCGGGGCGCGGCTCTTCCCAGGCATGTTTCCAGAAGCCACGCCAGAAACATCGCCCGTTCCAGACGCCGTCCCAGGTCGAGAAAAATCCAGCCAAGGTCGCGATTCATGTTTTCCCAGGTCAATCCGGCAAACGCCGTCAACCCCTGCAACAGCGGGCCCAGATCCCAGAGAAGGTGGTTGATGTCCTCGCCCCGTTGCCGTTGCCACCGTCCCAGGTGGGTGCTGACATTGTCCAGGATCCACCATGTATCCGAGGAAAGGCGGTCGCGCAGGGAAAAACTGGCCTGGATCAACGCCTGCAACGAATAGGCGAGCGATCCGGTTCGCGATGGATCGAGCAGGACCGAACGCAATTCCTGTTCGGGATCGACCTTTTGCGCCTGGGAGTCCGTGGCGGCGAAACCGGGATAGGTGGCAGTGACATGGGTCAGGGTGATCAGCAGCCGTTCGCGGCAGTATTGCCGTTGGCGGCGACCGAGTCCAATCTCTTCTTCTTCGCGCAGGGTGGTCGCTTCGCGGAACAGGCGGATGACGCTTTCGGCCCGTTCGGCGTACCGTCCGATCCAGAACAGATTTTCCGCCACCCGGCTGGGAAGGCCGACGGGGGGGGCTGAATCATGCGACGGGGTGGAGACGATCTGTTCCGGGACCGGTTGTCCCTTGCCGCCGACGACCCAGACATCCTTGGTCGAGCCTCCCTGGGCGGGGGAAAAGGAACGTTCCCGGGGATTGGCGGCTTCCATCGCTCCATCCTCGGTGGGGGCGACCCGGGCCAGTCCACCCGGCATGACCAGCGAACTGGTGCCGTCATGATGGAGAAACGCCCGCAACAACAGATGACGCCGGCACATCCCCTGGGCATCGATTCCCGGGACCACCGAGGGATGGATCAGGGACCGGGCGATGAAGCGACCGGGATGGGCCTCGATCCTCTGGCGCAGGGATTCATCGGCGGGCAGGCCGTTGAGGGGCAGCGACAATTCGGGTTTCAGCGGGAGGATCGCCCAGGGAAACGGGGTGTGATTCCAGGAGGAAAGGATATGGTTGCGGGCCGTTTCATCCCCCAGCCACCAGGTTTCGGGGTTTTCCAGATGCAGGTCCTCGCCGAGAAGAAAGCGGGCCAATGCCGGAAGATAGGGTTGCAACCCCAGGTTTTCCAGGAGGCCGCTCCCCAGGGGGTTGGCCATGACGGTGTGCCCTTCGCGTTGGACCTGGGTAAGGCCCACGACTCCCAGGAGGGAATCGCCGCGCAGTTCGAGCGGATCGCACCATTCCTCATCGACGCGGCGCAGGACGACATCGACCGGAACGAGGCCGTTGAGGGTTTTCAGGTACAGACGTCCGCCGCGGACGGTCATGTCGTTTCCCTGGGCAAGGGTCAGCCCCATGGCATGGGCGAGGAAGGTGTGTTCGTAGTGGGTTTCGTTGGCGGGTCCGGGGGTCATGAGGACGATGTGGGCATTTTGCGCCGCCCGGGGGGTCAGGCGGGTCAGTCCGTTGCGCAGGGCACGATAGAAGGGTTGCAGGGGGGCGATCGCGCCGAAGACGGAACGGGCCGGATACAGACGGTTGGTCAGACGACGGTTTTGCAGGACGTAACCATGACCGGAGGGGGCCTGGGTCCGGTCGGAGACGACCTGGAAGCGGCCATCGGCCAGTCGGACCAGATCGGCGGCATGGATGGGAAGGTTGAGTTTGCGCGCCGCGCCGTTCCAGAGGGGAAACAGAAAACCTTCATTGCCGAAGATCAGGTCCGGGGGAAGGATTCCCTCGCCGATCACCCGTTGCAGGCCATACAGGTCGCGCAACAGAAGGGTCAGGAGATGATGGCGTTGGATCATGCCCCGTTCCAGGCGTTGCCAGTCGGCATGATCGAGGATCAGGGGGACGGGATCGAACGGCCAGGAGCGCCTCTGGTTCGACCCGGCGGTGGGGGCCGTGCCTGTCCCAGGGGTGGCGACCGAATAGACCGCGCCCGATTCCCGGAGTTGATGCCGCGCCTCATCCCAGAGTCGTCCCGGTCGTTCGGGACCGCCGGCATACAGATGATCCAGGTAGGCGCGCCAATGGCTTCGCGGTTCCGCCGGTTGGGCGAAGGCTTCGTCGTAGGCGACCGGACCGGGTATGAAAAATGTCACGTCGCGGGAACTCCCCGGCTTGGGTTCAAGGTCAACATGACCTGGAGATGGCATCCCCCAGTCCGTGCCGGGGGGATATGAAGTCGGAGTCGAAGTCTTTGGGGCGATCCTCCGTCATTCCCTGCCATGGCGGGAGCCCCTTTTTGCTTTCAATGATTTATTTTTTCCAAGACCCTGGAATGCTTGCAAGAGTTTTGCCTTTTCGGGACAGGTTCCCGCGAAAAAGGCGCGAGACCTGAAAATATCAAGGCGTTGTCTTGGATTTTGCCATCGGGAGGGGCGTTTTGCCCGGTTTTCCAGGTTTGGGATCGCCCTTGCGATCCCATTCTGGTCAGGGTCGGATCTGTTGTCGCTGTCAACAAGGATAAAAAAAGGAAAATTTCCATGACGTACTGTGTCGGCATCTTGTTGGACGAAGGAATCGTCCTGGCTTCGGATTCCCGTACCAATGCCGGAGTCGATCATATTGCCTGTTATGCCAAGACCCATTCCTTCACCTGGGAGGGGAAGCGGCACATGGCGCTTTTGTCCTCGGGCAATCTGGCGACCACGCAGGCGGTGATCAGCCGGTTGCAACGGGAGATCCAACTTGCCGAGGACAACGCCCCCTCTCTGGCCAATGTCGGCAACCTGGAGGAGGCGGCGCACCATGTGGGACGCACCAGCATTGCCATTCAGGAACAATACAGCAGCAAGGCCCACGCCGAGGCCCGATTCGATGCTACCTTCATTCTCGGAGGTCAGATTGCCGGGCAGCCGCCACAAATGTTTCTCATCTATCCCGAGGGCAATCCCATCACACCGCCCCCCTACGGACCGTTTCTTCAGATTGGCGAGACAAAGTATGGCAAACCGATTCTCGACCGGATCATCGTGCCCACCCTGTCGCTGGAAAATGCTGCCCGCTGTGCCCTGGTTTCGATGGATTCGGCGATGCGTTCCAATCTTTCGGTGGGGCCGCCGCTGGATCTTCTGATCTATCGCCGTGACCGGATCGACGGGGGGATCCATACCCGGTTCGAAACGAATACCCCCTATCTGGGGGCGCTGCGCAAGAGTTGGAACAACGGCCTGAAACGGTTGTTTCAGCGGTTGCCCGAGTTTACCTGGGAAACAGCCACCCGCAATGCCGCTGAACGATCGGGAGATGCCTCATGAGCCTTCGCGTTGCCGTACATCACCATACCCATTATCGTTACGATCGCCTGATCGCCCTGTCGCCGCACGTATTTCGTTTGCGACCGGCGCCGCATTGCCGTACCCCGATCGAATCCTTTTCCCTGTCCATTCAGCCGAAGGAACATTTCATCAATTGGCACCAGGATCCGTTCGGCAATCACATCGCCCGTCTGGTGTTCCCGGAACGGTGCCGGGAACTGGTGATCGATGTGGAATTGATCGTTCGCATGGTGACCATCAATCCGTTCGATTTTTTTCTCGAAGAGTATGCCCGGGAGGTTCCGTTCGCTTATGAAGAGGGGTTGCTGCGGGAATTGGCCCCCTATCTGGTCCTCGATGATTCGGGGCCGCTTCTGGAGGAATGGGTGGCGGGGTTCGAATGGAAGAAGGAGGAGGGGACGACCATCGATTTTCTGGTGAAGGTCAATCGTCGGTTGTGGCGGGAGATCGGATATACCATCCGCCTGGAGGCGGGGGTGCAGAAGGTCGAGGATACGTTGAAGAAAAAGACGGGATCGTGTCGTGACAGCGCCTGGCTTTTGGTGCAGATCATGCGACGTCTGGGATTGGCGGCCCGTTTTGTTTCGGGGTATCTGATCCAGTTGACGGCGGATGAAAAATCCCTGGATGGCCCCTCGGGGCCGGAAAAGGATTTTACCGATCTGCATGCCTGGTGCGAGGTTTTTGTCCCCGGAGCGGGATGGGTGGGATTGGATCCGACCTCGGGGTTGTTCGCCGGGGAGGGGCACATTCCCCTGGCCTGCACGCCGCACTTTGAGAGCGCCGCGCCGGTGAGCGGTCTGACCGATCCGTGCAAGGTTCAATTCCGGTTCAAAAATTCGGTGCGCCGCATCGCCGAGACGCCCCGTACCACCAAACCCTACACCGAAAATCAATGGCGTGCCATCGACGCGCTCGGGCTCAAGGTTGATACGATACTCAAGGAAGAGGGAATTGCCCTGTCCATGGGTGGTGAACCGACCTTCGTCTCCATCGACGACATGGATGGGGCGGAGTGGACCATCGCCGCGGACGGCGCTCACAAGAGGGATCGGGCCCAGGACCTTTTACAACGGTTGCGCAACCGGTTCGCTCCGGGGGGGGTGCTCCATTTCGGCCAGGGAAAATGGTATCCGGGAGAGGAGTTGCCTCGATGGCGTTATGGTTGTTTTTTCCGCGCCGACGGGATTCCCTTGTGGCAACGTCCTCTGCTGCCGATGGCGGGGACCCCGGGGATGGATACCGACCGTGGATTTCATTTCCTGAAGATTGTGGCGGGGAACCTGGGAGGGATCGAACGATTCATCCAACCGGCGTATGAGGATCCCTTTTACCATTTGTGGCAGGAAGGAAACCTTCCCGTGGATGTCGATCCGCTGAAGTCGAATCTGAAGGATCCGCTGGAACGGCGGCGATTGTCGCGGTTGTTGGATCGTGATCCCGGGGCACCGGCGGGTTATGTTCTTCCTCTGGATCACGATGCGGCGACGGGCCATTGGGTCAGTGGTCCGTGGCGTTTTCGTCGCAAGGCTTTGTATCTGGTTCCTGGAGATTCACCTTTGGGATTGCGTCTTCCTCTGGGATCCCTGGAATCGGCCCCCGATCTGCCGTATGAGCCTGATCTGGACTCCTGTCCGTTTGCCCCGCTAAACCCTTTGCCGGAGGGATTTGTCGCGAAGCCGTGGTTGCTGGGGTTTGTCCGGACGGCCCTTGGGGTAGAGGTTCGGGAAGGACGGTTGCATCTGTTTCTCCCGCCCATGGCGCGTCTCGAAGGTTTTCTGGAGTTGATCGCCGCCATCGAGGCAACCGCCGCGGTGACTGGAATCGATCCTGTTCTGGAAGGGTATGCTCCTCCGGAGGATGTCCGGCTGCATCGTTTTTTCGTCACTCCCGATCCGGGAGTGATCGAGGTCAACATTCATCCGTCGCGTTCCTGGGCGTCTCTCAGGGAAAAGACGGTTGGTTTGTATGAAGAGGCGCGGCTGGCGCGGCTTGGAACCGAGAAATTTCTTGTCGATGGCCGGCATACGGGGACCGGCGGCGGCAACCATATCACCGTCGGTGGCCCGACGGCGGCGGAAAGTCCACTGTTGTCACGGCCCGATCTTCTGGCAAGCCTCATCACCTGGTGGCAACACCATCCGGCCCTGTCCTAT
This sequence comes from Magnetococcales bacterium, assembly GCA_015228815.1. Lineage (NCBI taxonomy): Bacteria > Pseudomonadati > Pseudomonadota > Magnetococcia > Magnetococcales > Magnetococcales bacterium. Next base: position 44,800 of record JADGCV010000009.1, read on the forward strand.
TTGTTTTCCGGCCTGTTCATCGGTCCGACCAGTCAGGCGCCGCGGGTGGATGAGGCGCGCAACGACAGCCTGCACGAACTGGAAATCGCGCTCGGGCAGATTCCCGAGGGACCGGTGACCCAACCATGGTTGGCCGATCGGCTGTTGCGGCATATTCTGGTCGATCTGACCGGCAACACGCATCGGGCCGAATTTTGCATCGATAAACTTTATTCTCCCGACAGTCCCTCCGGGCGCCAGGGGCTGTTGGAACTGCGTGCGTTCGAGATGCCGCCGCATCCACATATGAGTCTGGTCCAGGCGTTGCTGTTGCGCATCTTCATCGCCTGGTTCTGGCGTCAACCCTATCGCCGACCGGTGATTCGCTGGGGCACGGCCCTTCATGATCAATTCATGCTGCCATTTTTTGTCGAGTCGGACATGCGGCAGGTGGTTGACGAAGTCCAACGGGCTGGTTTTCCGTTCGATTTCGATTGGCTGCTCCCCTTTTTCACCTTTCGTTTTCCGGTGCTTGGCGAGGTCACGGCAGGGGGGATCGTTTTGGAGATCCGGCAGGGACTCGAACCCTGGCATGTCCTTGGCGAGGAGACCACCAGCACGGGGACGGCGCGTTTTGTCGATTCCGCGGTGGAGCGGTTGCAGGTCCGGGTTTCCGGATTGATTTCCGAGCGGCATGCGGTGACCTGCAACGGGTATCGTTTGCCATTACGTTCGACGGGGGTGGGTGGGGAGTTTGTCGCCGGGGTTCGATTCAAGGCGTGGCAACCGCCATCGGGGCTGCATCCCCTGATGCCGGTCCATTCTCCTCTGGTGTTCGATGTCATCGATCTGTGGAACCAGCGTTCGATCGGTGGTTGTACCTATCATGTCGCCCATCCTGGAGGGCGCAGTTACGACACCTTTCCCATCAACGGCCTGGAGGCGGAATCACGGCGGTTCAGTCGTTTCTGGGATCATGGCCATTCCATGGGTACGTGGCAACCCGCGGCGATTCCGCCCGCCGGAGGGCGTTTTGTTCCGGAGGGGAGTGGACAGCCAGTATTGCGCGATGATCCCCGGACGGTGACTCGGGAGCTGGTGACGACCCTTGATTTGCGAAGGGTTTTTTCAGTGGCATGATGATTATTGTGGGTCCAGGGGCGAAGCCCCTGGTGGGGTCCAGGGGCGAAGCCCTTGGTGGGGTTCGGGGCGAAGCCCCGGAAAGTTTTGTTCATCAAGATAAATTGTAATTTGTTTTCCCGTTATTTTTCCGCGATTCGGGCAATTCATCCGGGTTTCCCCCGAGTAAACATATGTCCCTTATTCCAAACAGGACTGAAACCATGAAACTGCGCGAAATCCACCTTAAGGGATACAAATCGATCGATGGGGAGGACGGTCAAATCATTCCGCTTGGTGATGTGACGGTACTGCTTGGTGCCAACGGTTCCGGTAAAAGCAATCTGGTTTCTTTTTTCAAGATGCTGAACTTCATGACGACCGGAGCGCTTCAGCAGTATGTCGGCAAACAGGGGGCCAGCCGTCTCCTGTTCCATGGGCCAAAGCAAACGGAATCCGTTTCATTCAAACTCGGTTTTGAATTGGATTCCGCCAATGATACCTATGAAGTGAAATTGTCGCACGGGATGCCGGATCGGTTATTCATCAGCGGCGAGAAGATTACGTACCACAAAAAAAGTCCCCCGATGCCGTATCCGCAGGAATACTATCTTGATGCGGGAAGTTCGGAATCGCAATTACGCAACGATGACAGAATGACCAGCAAAGTTCTTTACCAACTGTTGTCCGGCATTCGTGCCTATCAGTTTCACGACACTTCAGACACGGCCAAGATCAAAGATCGAGGCTATGTCGATGATGCCAGATATCTTCGCAGCGATGCGGGAAACCTGGCGGCATTTTTGAAGATGCTGAAAGACCATGCCGATTATAAGAAATACTATGAGCGGATTGTCCGGCATATCCAGAGGGTGATGCCACAGTTCGGCGATTTCGACCTGGACCCTGTTCCTGGTGCCAAGGACTATGTTCGATTGAACTGGAAAGACCGTTCCAGCCATGAGTATCTTTTTGACCCTGGCCAGATATCCGATGGATCTTTGCGGTTTATGGCCATGGCGACGTTGTTGCTTCAGCCGCCGGGACTTTTACCCAGGTTTATAGTCCTGGATGAACCTGAATTGGGGCTGCATCCGGCTGCCATTGCCGCATTGGCTGGGATGGTTCGCGCTGCCGCGCAAAAGACCCAGATACTGCTGGCAACACAGTCCGCCCGTTTGGTGGATGAATTCTCTCCGGAGAATCTGGTGATCGTCGAAAGAGATGACGAAAAGCGGTGTTCGATATTCAAGAAACTTGATTCCGAATTGCTCAAAGAGTGGCTTGACCGCTACAGTCTTTCCGAATTGTGGGAGAAAAATGTTCTGGGAGGTCAGCCATGATTCGCCTGCACATGACCGCCGAGGGGCAAACGGAACAGGCTTTCGTCAAGCGCGTACTCATGCCGCATTTGGCCTGTTTCAATGTTTTTGTCGATGCCCGCTGTGTTTTGACCAGCAAGGATCATCGTGCCAGCAAGGAGTATCGTGGAGGGATGACGACCTATACAAAGGCTCGGAACGACATCCAGAATTGGATGAAAGAGGACTCAGCCCAAGAATGTCGTTTCACGACCATGTTTGATCTTTGCCGCCTACCCAACGATTTTCCGGGGTATGGGCAGTCTGATGGAATGGAGCCCTATAAACGAGTATCCGCACTGGAGGCGGATCTGGCGAAGGATATTAATTGTTCTAGATTTATTCCTTATATCCAACTGCATGAATTCGAGGCTTTGATTCTGGCCAATCCCAAGTGTTTGGATTGGGAATATATGGAACACAACGGCCCGATCAATAAACTGATTAAAGATGTGGGGAGCAAGAATCCTGAACTGATCAATGGCGGGCTGACTACAGCTCCATCACAACGAATTCTTGCGCAGATCCCGGAGTACGACAAGGTTGGCGCCGGCCCCGTGGTAGCAGAAAAGATCGGACTTCCAACACTCCGCCAAAAGTGCCAACATTTCAATGATTGGCTTATCGGTTTGGAGCGACTTGCTGGTTTTCCAAATGGATGACTGCATGTCTCAGGGACGGGATGTGAGCGGTGACCAGGATTGCGTCCCACGGTTTCCTTTTTCCTCAACGATTTTCTTCATCGTCTGGACTTTGGGATGGTAATGCTGTAGCCTTGATTCACTCCGTGCAAAATGTGAAAATCCATCGCCACGATCTGGAACGTCTCATGAATCCCGAAGAGGTTAAATTCATCGAAATCCTTCTGGTCGAGGACAGTCCGGGAGATGTCGAACTGACCCGCGAGGCCCTTGCCGACAGCAAGATGCTCAATTGCCTCAACGTGGTCGAGGACGGCGAGGAAGCGATGGCCTATCTGCGGCAACAGGGGCGGTATGCCCATGCCAAACGTCCCGACGTGGTTCTGTTGGATCTCAACCTGCCGCGCAAGGATGGCCGGGAGGTTCTCGAAGAAATCAAGGCCGATCCCGAACTCAAGGCGATCCCCGTCGTCATCCTGACCACCTCGCAGGCGGATGAGGACATCTTGCGCACCTACCGCCTCCATGCCAATTGCTACATCACCAAACCGGTCGATATCAACCAGTTTTTCGCCGTCGTCAAATCGGTGGAAAACTTTTGGTTTTCGGTCGTCAAACTTCCCCCCCAGAACCATCATGTTTCCTGAATCGCCCCATTCGGGCAGAATATCGACCACCAAGGTGCCCCTGTCGAATGGAGTGTCACCTGTCCGCGGGCTGCTGGTTGAAGACGATGTCGGCTTTGCCGGGCTTCTTGAAGAATGGTTGAACGATCTTGACCATCGTTCTTCCCCCATGGCTCCCTTCCATCTTACCCTGACCCGGGTCGATAATCTGTCCATGGCCCTCCAGGCGTTGGCGATGGACCCGTTCGACATCCTGTTGGTCGATCTCAATCTGCCCGATTCGGTCGGATTGGAGACTTTCGAACGAATCTGCGGCCCCGCCTGCAATCATCCGGTGATCGTCCTGTCGGGCCTGGACGACGAATCGCTGGCGATCCAGGCGGTACGCTCCGGCGCCCAGGACTATCTGGTCAAGAATACCCTTGACGGCAATCTGCTGTTCCGCTCCGTCCGTCACGCCCTGGAGCGTCACGCCCTGAATCAGGCCCTGGAGCGGGTTCGGGAAGAGGATCGGCGGCAACGGGAACAGGGGTCTCTGGAGCGTCTTTCGGAACGCAACATCAGCCGGATCACCTCGCAAATGCTGGGGATCGTCGAACTGAAAAGGGGCTATCCCGAGATTTTTTCACGCATGGTGTTGCGATTGGGCACTCTGGTGGAAAAACAATTGCAGATGCGGACCCACAAGATTCATTACAACATTTCCGACGAACTCAAGGAGATCGCCGCGGAGATGGGGTTCCTGCGCTGCGGTCCGCGCGACGTGGTGGATGTCTACATGGCGACGATGGAACTGCGGGAAAATCCGGAAAACCAGCTCCGCAACGAGGCGATGCACGAGGAATGCCGCTATCTGGCATTCGAACTGATGGGCCGCCTGGTCGCCTTCTACCGCCCCTACGCCCTTGGAGGGGAAGGGTGAGCAACCATGGTCCCACCCGGGATCTTTCACCGGCCATCGGGTCCGGATGCAAGGAAAACCGATCATGAGCGTCCACGAAAAATATCTTCTCAAGCTCTACATCACCGGTCACACCCCCCGGTCGGAACGGGCCATCAAGAATCTGCGCCGTATCTGCGAACACGATCTCGCGGGCCGCTATGAAACGCGGGTCATCGACATCCTGGAACAACCGCAACTGGCGGAAGACGAAAAGATTCTGGCCACGCCAACCCTGATCAAGGCGTTGCCCCCGCCGCTGCGTCGCATCATCGGCGACCTTTCCGACACCGACCGGGTCCTGCTGGGACTGGATCTGCTTCCGGTCGAAGTGCGCTGACCGCCATTCGCATGCCAAGGGATAGACACTGATGGTTACGGAAAATTCCAGAATTCCCGTTGAAAAATTGAGTACCGGGATCGAAGGTTTCGATCTGATCTCTCAAGGAGGGCTGCCCAAAGGGCGAACGACGCTGATCACCGGAACCGCCGGAAGCGCCAAGACCGTCTTCGCCGCCCAGTTTCTCGCCGAGGGGATCCGCAAGGAACATGAACCGGGGGTATTTGTCACCTTCGAGGAACATCCTGCCGAAATCCGGAAAAACCTTCTTTCCATGAACTGGCCGATCCAGGAATGGGAGGAACAAAACCTGTGGCGCTTCGTGGACGCCTCGCTGCAACCGGAGCAGGAAACCATCGAGGCGGGAGAATTCGATCTGGGGGCGCTTCTGGTCCGGATCGAACATGCGGTTCGTTCCATCGACGCCCAGAGGATTTCCATCGATTCCCTGGGGGCGGTGTTCACCCTGTTCAACAACTCTTCCCTGGTCCGGTCGGAACTTCGCAGGCTCAGTGCCGCGCTCAAGGCGATGGGGGTGACCGCCGTGATGACCTCGGAACGGACCCAGGAATTCGGCGAAATCGCCCGTTTCGGCGTCGAGGAGTTCGTCGCGGACAACGTCATCATCCTGCGTAATGTCCTGGAGGGGGAGAAACGGCGCCGCACCATCGAGATTCTTAAATTCCGCGGCACCACCCATCAGAAAGGGGAGTACCCCTTCACCGTCCTCCCCGATCAGGGGATCATCATCATCCCGCTGTCGGCCATCGAACTCAAACAGCGCTCTTCCGAGATGCGGGTTTCCTCGGGTAACCCGGAAATGGACCGGATGTGTGGTGGAGGTTTGTTCCGTGACTCCCTGATTCTGGTCTCGGGGGCCACCGGCTGCGGCAAAACCTTGATGACGGCGGAATTCATCGGCGGTGTTGCCAACAAAGGGGAAAAGTGTCTTCTGTTCGCCTATGAAGAAAGTCGTGAACAGTTGTTGCGCAATGCCAGTGGCTGGGGTTACGACTTTGAGGTTCTGGAACGCAGCAATCAACTTCGGGTCGTTTGTGCCTATCCCGAAAGTGCGGGACTTGAAGATCATCTGATCGCCATCAAGAGGGAAATCGATCAATTCAAACCTGATCGTGTCGCGGTGGACAGTGTTTCGGCTCTGGAACGAATCGGCAGCAATCGTGGCTTCAGGGAGTTCATGATTTCCCTTGCCTCTTTCGTCAAACACCGGGAAATCCCCGGTTTGTTTACCGCCACCACCGCCACCCTCATGGGGGGTCCATCGGTCACCGAATCGCATTTTTCTTCCATCACCGATACCATCATCCTGCTGCGCTATGTTGAAATGCTCGGCGAAATGCGTCGTGGCGTGACCGTTCTTAAAATGCGTGGTTCGATGCATGAAAAGGAAATCCGCGAATTCACCATCGACAACAAGGGAATGCACATCGGCAAACCTTTTCGCAACATTGTGGGTATCCTGACTGGAAAACCGGAATACCTCAATCTGGAAAGTGCCGACCGGCTGGCGGGAATGTTCAAGGATTGAGCGGGGACAAGGAACGGCCCAGATATCCCCTCCCCCCAGGGCCAAGGATTATTGAAAGAAAAAAGGGGGCTTAAGGGATTGCCCCCAGGGTTTTGACTTTGTTTTTGATTTTGTTTTTCCACGCGCCCTTTCACCCGAAGCAAGATTCCCGCATGATTTTTGCGGGAGTCTTGCGTAGGCGCGCGCCTTGGTCCCGATCTTTTCGCGGTTTTTGCGAAAAGATCGGGACGCATTGCAAGTTTTCATGCAGTGCGTTTGCCCTTCTTCGCAAAAATCGCTTTGCTTCGGGTGAAATGGCGCGTGAAAAAAAAGTCAAAAACAAAACCTTGGGGACAATCCCTTAAGCCCCCTTTTTTCTTTCAATAATCCAGAACCGGGGAGGGGATACCTGGGCCGTTACCTTCAGTGGGCTTCCCCCCAGTTGCGACCGGAGCCGATCTCCACCTTGAGCGGTACCGAAAGTTGCATGGCCGATTCCATCGAAGATCGAACCACGTCCCGGACCTGTTCCAGTTCGGGCAGTGGCGTTTCAAGCACCAGTTCGTCGTGAACCTGAAGAATCATCCGGCTTTGCAATCCTTCATTTGCAAGACGATGATGCAACTTGATCATGGCCAATTTGATCAGATCGGCGGCGGAACCCTGGATCGGGGCATTGATGGCGGTCCGCTCCGCCACCTCGCGCAGATTGCGGTTGGGATGATTGATGTCGCGAATCAGGCAACGTCGTCCTCCCAGGGTTGTGACATGGCCCAGACGACGGGCCGCGTCGATCGAACGTTCCATGAATTCGCGCACCCCCTGGTAACGTTTGAAATAAACTTCCATGTAACGGGCCGCTTCGAAATTGGAAATCTCCAGCCGTTTGGCCAGGCCGTAGGGACTCATGCCATAGATCAAACCAAAATTGATCGTCTTGGCCATGCGCCGTTCGACGGGACCATCGGCATTGAACAATTCCCGGGCGGTGGCGCTGTGAATGTCCTGATCGGCGGCGAATGCCTCTCTGAGGCGGGGGACCTCGGCCAGATGGGCCAGAAGACGCAACTCCACCTGGGAATAATCGGCGGAAAGGAGGCAAAAGCCGGGTGGGGCGATGAATGCCTGGCGGATGGCGCGGCCATCGGCGGAACGAATCGGAATGTTTTGCAGATTGGGTTCCGAGGAGGACAACCGTCCCGTCAGGGTGACCGCCTGGTTGAAGCTGGTATGCAGCCGTCCCGTGACCGGATGGACCAGTTGCCGGAGATTGTCGGTATAGGTCGATTGCAGCTTGGTCAGTGAACGGTATTCCAGGACCTTGTCCGCCAGGGGATGTCCCTGTTCGGCCAGTTTGGTCAATACCGTCACGTCGGTCGAAAAGCCGGTCTTTGTTTTTTTTCCCCCTTTCAGTCCCATTCTGTTGAATAAAATCTCTCCCAACTGTTGCGTGGAATTGACATTGAACCGTTGGCCTGCCTGTCGTTGAATTTCTTCGGACAGGGCGGCACAACGTTGTCCCAGGTCCGTTCCCATTTTTTCCAGGACGTTGACATCGATCAAAACGCCCCGGTGTTCCATATCGCCCAGGACCGGGATCAATGGTTCCTCGACCGCGGCGTAGAGATGCCAGACCTCCTCCCATTGCCGCAATGGCCCTTCCATTTTCCGCGCCGCTTCCCAGGCGACCTCGGCATCCTCGCAGGCATAAGGACCTGCCTTGTCGAGCGACACCTGGTCGAAGGTGACCTGGTTTCGCCCCGTTCCCGCAACTTCCTTGAAGGTGATCGTGGTACGTCCCAATTCTTCGAGGGCGATGGTGTCCAGATTGTGGCGCCGGTTGGAACCATGGAGCAGGTGGGAAAAAATCATGGCATCCTTGAAGAAACCGCGAAGGTGGATGCCGTATTTTTTCAGCAGGACGTATTCATACTTGATGTTCTGGCCGATCTTGATCGTGCCTGGATCCTCGAACAGGGGTTTGAGGCGTTCGAGGATCCGGTCACGGTCCAACTGGCCGGCGGGGGCCGCTTCGGGACGGTGACCTACCGGAAGATACCAGCCCCGTCCATCGCCCCAGGAAAACGAAAGCCCAACCAGTTCCGCCTGTACCGGATCGGTGCTGGTGGTTTCGGTATCCATCGAAAACTCGGATTGTCGTTCCAGGTGACGGACGAATGTTTCAAAGTCATCCATGGACATGATCAGCTGATAATCGAGGGAGGACGGGGGCGGCTCCGGTGGGATTGGGACGGTGTCGGCGGCGCCCGGCACGGGGGTGGATGGAGTGGTGGCGGAATCGGGAAAGGACGTCTTCAGTTTTCGCGCCAGGGAGGTGAATTCCATTCGGGTATGAAACGCCAGCAACCGTTCCCGGTCCACCGGTCGGCGGCGAAGGGTGGAAAGATCGACCTCCAGGGGGACATCGACCTTGATGGTCACAAGGTCCAGGGCCTGCCGCGCCAAATGTTGTCCGGCAATCAGATTTTCACGGCGCTGTTTTTGGGGAATTTCCATGACCCGGGCGAACAGGGCATCGAGACTGCCGAAGGTTTGCAACAGCTGGGCCGCGGTCTTGATGCCGATCTTGGGGATTCCTTCGATGTTGTCGGAGGTGTCGCCAACCAGGGCCATCGCCTGGGTCAGCAGGGAAACCGGAACCCCCCAGAGTTCCTCGACCTCCCTGGGACCGATCCAGCGATCCTTGGCGGTATCGAAAATTTTTGTTTGTGGCGAAATCAATTGCATCAGGTCCTTGTCGCCCGAGACAATCACCACCTCCAACCCCGCCGCTTCTCCTTTCCGGGCCAGGGTTCCCAGAAGATCGTCCGCCTCGAACCCCGGGAGGGTGAAGGATGGAATGTTGCAGGCGGCGACCATTTCGTGAATCGGTTCGATCTGGCAGGCCAGGTCCTCGGGCATCGAGTGTCGGTTGGCCTTGTAGCTGGGGGACAGTTCATGGCGAAAAGTGGGACCTTTGGCGTCGAAGGCGACGGCAAGATAGTCGGGCCGATGGTCCTCCAGCACCTTGGCGAGCATCTGGTGGAAGCCGAAAATGGCGTTGGTGGGAAATCCGTCGCGGCGGGCCAGATTGCGAATGCCGTGGAAGGCACGGTGGATGTACCCATTGCCGTCGATCAGAAAGAGCCTTTGAGGAGACGGGAACTGCGAAGGAGCGTCCATGGTGTCCTTGGGAGAATGTGGATTGTTGGCTCAAGGTGCTGCACAACACGGCATGGCGGAATCTTCAATCCGCTTTTTCCGAGTGCTACCGAACCGGGGACAATTTTTTATGATCACCGCGAAATCGATCGATGATCCATTCAACGGCGTCACTTCTGAAAAAAATGTGTGTCCATTTTGCCAGAGGCCTTATCCTTCGGTTGAATCGCAACGGGCGTAACAGGGACATGGAATCCCTGTGATTGGAAAAGCGGGATCGTCCAGGCGGATGGCCGTCAGATGGCCGCCATAGACACAACCGGAATCCAATCCTTTCGAATGGTCATGCAGCGCAAGACCGATGGCAGCCCAATGACCATAGACCACCGTTTCTCCCGCTTCCCAATAACGGACCCGATACCAGGGTTGAATGGAAAAACCATCAGGTGGCGGGGCATAGGGGTCGATCATGCCAGCTTTGCGCGCCTCTTCCGGCCAAACCGGTCGGCCATCCCGGGCCGTCAGGCGGATGCGCGTGAAGATCGATAAGGTATCCCGGTTCTTGTGCCATTCCTCTCTGCCGCATGACTTGATTGGCGGATGTCGCGTCAATGGGGCGAAAAAATCAATGCGCCGTTCCAGTTGGTCCATCATCCGGGTCACCCGATCGGCATGGACCATTGCCTCGGACAACGACCATAAAGGGGACAAACCTGCGTGAACCACATGACATCCTGTATCGCTGTCATGAATGATCAACGGAAAACGAGCCATCCAATCGAGCAGAAGTTCACAGTCCGGCGCTCCACGAAACGTTTTTTGCCAGGGTTCCATCCAGGTGGATCCCTTTGATGCGAACAGCTTTAAAATATTGACCTCATGGTTGCCCATCACGACCTGGGCCGATGCGCCCAGGCCATGCACAAAGCGCAGACATTCCAACGATTCCGGTCCACGGTTGACCAGATCGCCGACAAACAGCAGCCGGTCCTGCCCGGGCGAGAACGACAGGACCTCAAGCAATTGCCGCAGCGAGGCCAGACACCCATGGACATCACCGATCGCATAGACCGCCATGGTTTATTTCCTTTCCCAGCGGCAAAAGGGGTGAATTGTGAGGTTGGCGTTGAAATAACGCGGGTCGCTTGAAATTTCCGCGCCAAGCCAGGGCGGAAAGGGAAAAACCTGGTCGGTGGCATTCAATTCGATTTCGGCAAGGACCAGACCCTGATTTTCTCCGGCGAATTCATCCACAACTCCGCTGAATGTCAACACGCCCTAAAACAAACTGCGTTGCTCATTCTGATCTAATCTTAATACACCGATCAGGAGCCATGTTTTTGGATAGTGGGAGTGGGTCCCCATTACAAAGGCCATTCCTTTTTCTGGGTATTCTTCCCCAAATGTTCGCTTAAGATTCGTGAGTGCTTTTTCTTCCCCATAATTTCTTCTCCAATTATAAAAAGTTGCCGACGTCTCCCAATCCAAACATTGGTGGTCATGTGACCGACCACGGGTAGTGTACTGGTAATAAAACTCATAGGGGCAGGGCTCTAATGCCTTTTTTTCCTCCGTGAAACCAGACAGATCAAGCTCAAATTGTCTGACTGCGCTTTCGTAAGCAGTCTGTTCAGATTTAATCTGTTCCTGTGTTTTCTTTGTCCACGAAAATACTGGATTTTCTGGACGAATCAATGCCAAGGATTGTTGCCTTTCTTCCGCTTCACTGGTCGTGGCCAACAGGAGCGGTTGTAAAAAGGATGCCCGATGTTGTGGTTTCATTTCTTTTTCTGGACGAACAGTTTCCTCGTTGATACGCCGGCTCTCAGCCCTATTGTCCTTTCGTGGAACTTGCCACTCATATGAAACCCATTGCCAACGTTTAAATTTTTTCTCATCCTGCATGAAACGGAACCGGACTGGATACTGCCTGCGCCAGATTTTTTCCTCTGTGACACCGGCGCAACACACAAGTTCACTGTGACGTTTGCCCAAATGCGGCAGTGCTTTGGCAAGGATCAAAACCCGTTCGGTTCCGGATTTCTGAATGTTTTCCATTGGCATTACGATTTTCAACTCCGATATTCTTCACAACCAAGTTCCATCCTTCCTTTAATTTAGCAGCAACAACGGAGCGATGACAAGACCTTGGATCTCTTTCATAGCAGAGCAGGCAACTTGTAGCGTCAGATGCGAGGGCTGCTGCCCTATTCAAGTCATGGAGCGCTACCGTGGATGCCATGTGATGCAGGAAAATTTCCCTGAACAGGTCCATTTTGCCTGTGCGAGCCGCTTCCCTGCCCTCTTTTGGGTCTCCGAGTCCACGCAAATGCACGTACCGGATACCATGTTCAAGAAGCGAATCGGTGAGCACTTTTTTGGAAAATCCTTTTCGCCTTGAAATCGGTACCTCGCGAACATCGATAAGGCAGGCAATGTGTTTTGCCTTTAAGGTGAAAATAAAATCTTCCTGGTTTGCTCCTTCATATCCGATCGTGAATATCTGATTTACAGACATGGATTGTTCTACCTTTAATTGCATGGATTACAATAGAAATTATCGGGGCCCAGCAGCCGGTCCTGCCCGGGCGAGAACGACAGGACCTCAAGCAATTGCCGCAGCGAGGCCAGACACCCATGGACATCACCGATCGCATAGACCGCCATGGTTTATTTCCTTTCCCAGCGGCAAAAGGGGTGAATTGTGAGGTTGGCGTTGAAATAACGCGGGTCGCTTGAAATTTCCGCGCCAAGCCAGGGCGGAAAGGGAAAAACCTGGTCGATGGCATTCAATTCGATTTCGGCAAGGACCAGACCTTGATTTTCTCCGGCGAATTCATCCACAACCCAGAGCATCCCTTCGTGGACAAGAGTAAATCGCTGTTTTTCAATCAATGGTCTGAAACAAAGACGACCCAGCATGTCCAGCGCGTCGTCATGGGGGATGGCATATTCAAATTCATGCTTGCGGTTGTCCCTGGTGCGTCCCTTGATGGTCAAGGTTCCCCGTTCACCCGCGATACGGACGCGGACCACCCGGTCCTTGTCGGTGGAGAGGAATCCTTGAATGACCCGGATCGAAGTGGCTCCGTCGCGCCATTCATCCCCGGTTACCAGAAAACGACGTTCGATTTCAATGGCCATCGCCTGGGTTTCCTGGAATCATGGCAGTAAATCATGGGGCCATGGACCATCTTCCTCGATCGATTCATTTCCGGCGACCAGTGCCGCAAACGAGAGAAGGTTTTTGCGGGCACTGCCCAGGGGATAGTGGAAGGCATCCCAGTTGTCGCCGTCGCCCGAATCGTAGGAGACGAGAATATGTCGGAATTTCCAGGCTTCCCGCAGTTCCAGGTAGGCGCTGACGGTGCCGTGCTCGATGTCTTCCAGGTCCTTGAGGGACAAATATTTCTTGCGGCTCGCGGTCCGTCGCAGCAGTTTTCGCCGTTGCACTTCCCGAACGAATCCGTTCAAATCGACCCGACGCTCGGAAGCGCGCAGAAACAGGATTTCTTCCCGTGACAGGGGCGACAGAAAAATGGGAATGTGCGGAAATTGGTTGAGAATCCCTTCATCCCACAGTTTGGCCGGGACAAAGGGATTGCCTTCATAATAGGGAATGTCACCCGCGTCGAGAATTTCCTGGATCTGTTTGATTTCCAATGCCTGAAGATGACCTCGGACGTCGGCGACCACATATCCGTCCTTGAAGCGCATCGCCTCGAGTTCCATGCGGGATCGAAAGTGATAATCGACGCCGTCGTCTTCCCCAGGATTGGGACTGCGATCGTTGAAAAGAACCAAACGTCTGAATCGCGCTGCTGTTTCGGGATAGAACCGGCGGAAGGCGGCAAACAGAGGCCGTTTACCTACACAACCGGGTCCTGCCAAAATGACCATTTTACTCATGATGCGCTCCTGTCGGGGCGGAGGATTCGGGGTATCTTGTATCGAAAAAACAAACTATTGACAAAGAAAAAAGGGGTTCCCGCTTTCGCGGGAATGACAGGGAATTGCCCCCAGGGCTTTTGATGTTGACTTGTATATTTCCCGGAAGGGGTTCGGGGATGCAATCCCCAAGATTGTTATTTTGACGTTCTGCCTGAGTGGCATCATGTTCGTCCGTGTGCGGAAATGATCGCTTACGAGTCCGCGATCCCCAGTTCCTTCTGGAAAATGGCTTTGTGAATGTCGCCCAGGCTGATGATCCCGGCAAGAATGTCCCCTTTTTCGACCACGGGGATGCGGCGGATTTTGTGCAGGGCCATCTGGGTCGCCGCCTTCATGATGGGGTCCTCGGGGGAGGCGGAAAAAACACGCGAGGTCATCAGCGCTCCGACCGTCTTGTTCAAAACCGCATGGTAGGATTTTTCCATCCCTTCAAAATCGCGGGCGCGGATCGGATCGTGGAGGAATTCGGAATAACTGGGGAGCAGGGCGTTGAGAATGTCCTTTTCGGAGATGACCCCGAGGAGATGATTTCCCTCATCGATCACCGGCAGACCGCTGATCCTGTTGGTGCAAATGATGTTGGCCACATCGCGGATGGTATCATCCTTCTTGACGGTACGAATGTTGCGGGTCATGACATCCTTGACAAGCATGGAAGTACTCCTTCGGTTGACGGTTTATTGGCATTGATTTTCATGGAAATCGGATCGTTCGCTGTCCGATCGATGTCACCCGGCCTTTAAGATGTGGCGGCGTGCCGGACCGAAAGGGGATATGTCTTCCAGGGCCACCTCCACGTCCACCAGGGATGGAGTGTACGCAAAAAGAAAATTTTCAAAAAGGGTTGAATGTGTCCAACGTTCTTGTTTGTCGTTCCATGACCACCGCATCCTCCGGTCCAACGAGATCGGGATAGTAGCCCTTCCGTATGCCAATTTCCTGAAACCCAAGGCGTGCATAAAGATTTCTTGCGGGGTGGTTGGAAGATCGCACTTCGAGGATCAGTGCCCGGGCCTTGGATTGGCGGGCATGTTCGACCAGTTCGGACAGCAACGACCGGGCGATGCCCTGGCCGCGGGCGTCGGGGTCCACCTTGATGGCCAGAAGATGCCATTCATCGTGAAAGCGGCGGGCGATCATGAAGGCCAGCAGTTCCATTCGGTCATTCAACACCACCCGGTTGAATGAGTTCAGGCGCAATTCCTCGCGAAACATGGAATCGGTCCAAGGGCGCGGGTTGGCGATCTGGTCGAGTCGGGTCACCGCCGCAAGATCCGTTTCCACCATGGACCTGAAAATCATGCGGTTGGTTCCTTAGTGATTCATGACCGCCTGGGGCGGGCGGAGGTAAAGGGGTTCGAGTTCAAGCGAACCGGGGTAGCGGGTTGGGCAGGCGTGGTGCAGACCACGGCAACCAAGGAGTCCGGGACCGGGCTGAACAAAAGGGGTCTCCGGCATCAGAAAACGGGGTCCCAGGGCGGCCTGAAGGGGGATGCGACATCCATCGAGGCCGGGACCGCAGCAGAAAACTGGTTCATCGAAAAAGGTGGCCGCCAGCAAGGATGGGACCAGGGCCTCGATCGACCCCATGGCCGGGGGAAGGACGCAATCGAGTCGATCGCCATCACGACGATACAGGGCATGAAAAAGTAATGAACCCCCGGCATCCTTCAAAGACAGCACCAACCCGTGCGTCAACCCGGTCGCGGTCGCGGCCAGTTCCAGGGTGGAGATGCCAGCGATGGGCAGAGAATGGACCAGGGCGATCCCCTTGGCCAGACCCAGGGCGATCCGCAAACCGGTAAACGAGCCGGGACCCAGGGTGACGGCGAGAAGTCCTAAGTCGGCGAAGGAGCATCCGTGCCGTTCGAGAAGGGTGGCCACCTCGGTCGGGAGGGTGACCCCGAAACCGGATCCTTCGGCAAATCGGACCTCTTCGACAATCCGGTCCTCTTCCAGGAGGGCGACGCCTCCTTCGGGACCCGAACCATCGACGGCCAGGGTGCGTTCGCGCATGAATCGGATCCCCGTCGGAAAAGCCTTACTGGGCACCGCCAACCGGCCTGGGAACGTGGTGGCCCATTTTTTCCATGGCGAAGAGGATGATTGCCACGGCATTTTCATCGGAGACCTTGTCGGTATTGACGACCAGGTCGGAATATCTGAGATTGTTCGGGAACTGTTTATAAAAATCTCTCAGGAATTCGGCGCGTTCCCGGGTCCTGTCGGCGATGATCCGTTTGGCCTCGTCGATGGTGACGTTTTCCCGTTTGGAAACCCTTTTGGCGCATGGTTCCAGGGAGCCTTCGATGCGGACCCGGAATACATTGGGCCTGTTGGCCAGGATCAGATGGGCGCCGCGACCGAGGATGACGCCACCGGTGCTGGCGATGGCATAGACGGTTTGCGTCAGGCGGCGATGGTACTCCGCCTTGGAAAAACTTCCCTTGAGGATCAGGTCGCTGATCCAGTGTTCCAGGATGCTGGGATAGCGCTCATCCATCAGGTCCATGAGGTGTTTGTCGGTCTTGGCCTCCTTGATGATGTCGTCCACCATCGAATAGCCGTAGCATGGAATTCCCAGTTGTTGGGCCAGGAGTTCCGCAATGTGCCCACCCCCGGCCCCGACATCTCGGGAGACGGTGACGACGGGACATTTTTTTTCGTTGTCACATTCCTTGACACGGTTTTTGTCGAAGATGACCGAACGTGTCAAGCCACTGATTGCGACGATTCCGCTCATCGTCATGCTCCCGAAAAAAAGGTGTTTTTTATTTTTATCCGGTTGCCTTGTTACCTTCCCATACTACCAATGATGGATCCGTGTGGTCAATTTGTAACCGGAGAACAAAAAAATTAAATATAAACGACTCTTGTATGGAAAGGAGCCGATAAACTCCGGCGGGATGGCCGTGTTTTTCAGGCATCGGGAAGATCCGGGCTGCGGGAAGGAGTGTCAGCTGTCATGAGAAGAAACGGCGGACCGCCTCCCGGTCGCGGGTCAGAGGGGATGGCGGGAGTCCGTCGAGGAAGCGGCGACCGTACCATTTGTCAACCATGCGCCGGTCGAGGACTGTGAGAACTCCCCGGTCTCCGCGGCGTCTGAGGAGTCGGCCCAATCCCTGTTTCAGGGTCAGGATCGCCTTGGGGATGTAGAGTTCCTTGAAGGGGTTGACCGACTGCGATTCAAGCCAGCGGCTTTTGGCGGCGATCAGGGGATCGCCCGGCGATGCGAAGGGGAGGCGGTCGATCACCACCATGGACAGCGATTCTCCGGGGACATCGACCCCTTCCCAGAAACTGGCCAATCCCAACAAGACCGAGGCGACATCCGCCACGAAACGGCGCAACAGGACCCCATTGGGCTGGGTTCCCTGGACCAGAAGGGGAAAACGGGTGCGTCCGCGGATTCCCTCGTACACGAGGTCCAGCATGCGCTGCGAGGTGAAAAGGACCATGGCCCGTCCCCCCGAAAGTTCGAGCAGTTGCAGAATTTCCTCGATGGCGGTGGCGGGAAAGCGGTCATGGGTGGGTTCGGGGATTTCTCTGGGGACGTAGAGAAGGGTTCGATGGGCATGATCGAACGGGGAATCGAGGCGTTTGGCGATCATTTCCGCGGCTTCCAGGCCCAGTTGTCGGGCGAAGAAGTGAAATCCTTCGGCGCCTGGGCCGGTGGCGAGGGTCGCCGAGGTGAAGACATGACAGTCGGCGGCGGGGAACAAAAGTTCGCGCAGGGTGGGACCCGTTTCGAGGGGGGATGCGGAAATGGAAACGAAATGTCCCCGGGTTTCGAACCATTGGACCCGTCCCGGATCTTGCAGCACCCGGATTCGTCCCGACATCTCAAGCAGTTCCGCCGCGCGTCGCCTGCACGGGCCAAGACTGGTCGCCCGGGGGAGAAGGGGTTCGAGAACGTCCATCAGTCGATGCAGCGCCGCTTCCAGGGCAACCATCGCCCGTCCGGGGGTCTGGTTCATGGCCTCGGGGGGCAGACCGCCGCGGCTGTTTTCCTCCGGGAAGGCGCGCCTGAGCTCGATTGCCGCCTGTTTCAGGGTTTCGATGGCGGTATTCATTTCCTCGTCCGATACCCCCGCCACGGTCGTTTGTTCGTTCAGATCGCGCAGGAGTTCCTGAATCTGGCCGTTGGAGATTTCCCATCCGAAAAAGCGGGTGACGATGTCGGGGATGCGATGGGCCTCATCGAAAACGATGACATCGGCCTTGGGAAGGATTTCGCCGAAGCCCCCTTCCTTGACCGCCAGGTCGGCAAAGAACAGAAAATGATTGACCACGACCAGTTCCGCTTCCATCGCTTTCTGCCGGGCATGGGCCAGAAAACAATCCTTGGCGTAAAGGCAGTTGCGTCCGGGACAGACGAGGGTGTCGGCGTGGAGTTGATTCCACAGATCGGGATCGTGTGGTCCTTCGTGGCAATCGTCGCGATCGCCACTGGTGGTCTGTTTCAGCCAGCGGTCGATGCCTCCCAGGGCGAACCGTTTTTCCGGGGGGAGGCTGAACGCGGACAGATGCATCTGTTGGTGGCGAAAGTGACACAGATAATTGGCCCGTCCCTTGAGAACAGCCACCTTGAAGGGGCGTGACAGAAGTTGGCGGACAAGTTCGATGTCCTTGCCCACAATCTGGTCCTGCAACGCCCGGGTGGCGGTCGAGACGATGACCTTGCGGCCCAGGTGCAACAGCGGCAGCAGATAGGCGAGGGTTTTGCCGGTACCGGTTCCCGCCTCCACCAGGAGGGGTTTTTTCAGAGACGCCGCTTCCAGGACCAGGGAGGCCATTTCCTCCTGGGCGGGACGCGGTTCGTAGCCTGTGATTTTTTGCGCCAGGCGACTTTCAGGACCGAAAAGCCGATCGATCTGGTTTCGTGGATCCAACATGTTTTCTCTCCGGATCATGACCAACGGGGTCGAGGATAACCGATGCCGTTCGGCAGGACTCGGGAAAAAGTGGTGGGCGGCGAGGGGACCGGTCAGATTTTGGCAAGGCCGGTGCCGCGGAGAATGACGACCCGGTCGGGATGGGGGAGAAACTTTTGGTTGCGCGGGGGCAGGCCGGGAAAGAAACGGCTGAATCGGGTGGCGACGAGGATGTGATCCCAGGGATCCAGTTCAATGCCGCCAACCGCGACCGTCCGCTCCTGACGCAGGATAAGGTTGCCCGAGACCTGGGTGACGTGGGCGAGCAATCCCTGAAGTTGCCGGAGGCTGGGCACGACATGGGTCGTCATCAGGTGTTGGGCGGCCATCTGGGCTTCCTGATGTTCCCGTACCCGGGTGGCGAACCAGTTGAGAAATCCTTGCTCCCGGCGTAACAACGGGACCAGCCGTTCCCGATAGATGTCCATGGCCCGGGCGTCATCTTCCTGGGCCAGGGACGATTCGATGGCCTGTCCCGTTTCGAACAATTGTTGATGGACCGGTTGCAGCATGCCAAGGAGTTCTTCCAGGACCACGTCGGCGCGGGCGGCCCGGCGACCGACCTCTCCGGCGATCAGCCGTCCGGTCCCCAGTCCGAAGGGGTGTTCGTCAAGGTTGATGGTCGATTGGCGTTGGACGATCGCCTTGTGAACCCGGGCTGCCCAGGCCAGGTTCCCGACTTCCAGCCGGTCCAATAGTGGCGTAAGCTCCGGATCGACATCGACATGGGTGGCGGCGATCTGGTTCAGGGCATAGCGCAGACGGTTCAGCGGGGCGTGCATGACCTCGAGGACCGGGGCCAGACCTGGGACCGATTGTTCGACATGTTTGCGTCCCTCTCCTTCATACCAGGCGCCAAAGGCGTCTTCCGCCGGGTTGGTCAGGAGTTCCAGGACGCGCCGTTGCTCGACGTCGAGGGTCTGTTGCACCCATTCAAGGTAGGGGGGCCGAACCATTTCCGCCGGCGCCGAATCCGCCGTCGCGCCACTTTCCATCGCCATCCCGTGCAGACATGACAGCACCACCAGGGCAAGCAACAGCGCAAGCCATCCCCTGCGTCGCCCAAACGCCAAAAACCTGCCGTCGATGTGGCCCCCGTGGCGCACGAATCGTTTTTCCTCTTCCTTCTATGGTGATGTCCTCGATCCAACCCAAGGCCGTTTCAATGGCCGCCAAAGCGCTGCCAAAAAGTGGTAAACCCCTGGACAATCCATGGAAAATCATGGGATTCTCTCAAGAATCACCGCTGGATGGATGTTCGCGTAACACAGAAATGCAATATTTGTACCGTCTTTACAACAGATTGAAACAGATGCCGTCGCTCGGTTCGTCGTCGTTCGGTGCGCCGATGGGGGGGCAAGACCAGAGAGACCATCGGCACGACGTTTTAGTCATGATCGATCGGCCTTGCCATCAACGGGGGTGGGAGGATCGGGTTCATGGTACGCATCGTTCTTTTTGGCGTGTTGCTGTATCTGGGATACCGGCTGGTGTTGCATTTTCTGTTGTCGCCCAGGTCAGGCGCGGCGACGGCGGCATCCTCGGGACGGGACGCTGGCGATGATGCCCTGGTTGCCTGTGAAAAATGCGGGACCCGTGTACCACGACAGTCGATGGTGGTCCGGGGTGGGCATCTTTTTTGCGGTACCGAATGCGCCGGTTCATGATCGGCAATGGCTGGTGTGCCCACGTTTCCGGGTTCGCTGGTCGGGGAGGGGGTGTATGCACGATTTGGCTCTTGCCGGATGGGAAATCGATCGAACCGGGTCCATCGACGCTCCCGAGGTGACGGTGGTGTTACCCGCCTGTAACGAGGCCTTGGCCATCGGTGGGGTTGTCGCGGCGCTCCGGGCGGCGCATCCAGCGTGGGAAATCCTGGTGGTCGATGACGGTTCCGTCGATCGTACCCGGGAGGAAGCCTTGGCCGCCGGGGCGCGGGTGATTCGTCATCCGCGAAACATGGGCAATGGCGCGGCCATCAAGACCGGCGCCGGGCAGGCACGCGGGGCGTATCTGGTTTTCATGGATGCCGACGGGCAGCACGGCGCCGAAATGGCGGGAGAACTCCTGGCTTTCCTGAAGGAGGGCCACGACATGGCGGTCGGGGCCCGTGCCCTGGATACCCATGCCGGCTGGAGGCGGCGTTGGGGCAATACTGCCCTCAATCGTTTCGCCTCGGTGATGACGGGGCAACCGATTCCCGATCTGACCTCCGGGGTTCGGGCGGTTCACGGTGCCACCTTCAAACGTTTCCTCTATCTTCTTCCCAACGGGTTTTCCTACCCGACAACCATCACCATGGCCTTCATGCGTTCGGGATTGAGTGTCGTCTTTCATCCCATCCGCGCCCGTCGGCGCACGGGGGTCAGCAAGATCAAGTTTTTTCGTGACGGCACCCGTTTCCTGATCATCATCATGAAGGTGATCACCTTGTATTCTCCGATGCGCATCTTTCTTCCGGTCAGCCTTTTTTTCTTTCTTACCGCCTTGGGATGGTACCTTCATGTCTATGCCACCAGCGGTCGTTTGACCAACATGCCGGTCCTTCTGTTCACGGTGGCTGTGATGACCTTTCTAATTGGTCTTGTTTCGGAACAGATCACGACCTTGCACATGGCCTTGTCCCAGCTTGATCTATCGGAAAAACGTAACTGCCAGGTACCTCCAGGGCCAAGAATTATTGAAAGAAAAAAGGGGGCTGGGGGATTGCCCCCAGGGTTTTGATTTTGTTTTTGACTTTGTTTTTCACGCGCCATTTCACCCGAAGCGAATTTCCGCGGTTTTTGCGGAAAATGGGGCTGTGCTTTTTTCTGGTCATTCATAACGTGGCACGTTATCATGATGCGACTGGACCGGATCGACGCGGCATCAGGAATTTTGTTCTCCCGTCGTTTTGGCGGTGATGGAACAGGTCTTGTCCGCCTTCGGTCGTTCGAAGGTCGGTTTTTCTCCCTTGATCCGGTAATAGAGATCCTCGGCAATATTGGTGATGTGATCGCCGATCCGTTCCAGGTTTTTGGCGATGAACAAAAGATGGGTGCAGGAGCTGATGTTTTTCGGCGATTCGATCATGTGGGTCAGGAGTTCACGGAACATGCTGTCGTAAAGGGTGTCCAAGGCCTCATCCCCCTGCCAGATCGCCATGGCGGTGTCCGCTTTTTCGTCGATCCAGGCGCGGCGCATGTGGTCGAGTTGCTCCAGGACCATGAATCCCATGACCCGGAGTCCGCCCGAGGCCTCCGGCAAAGGATGCAATGCCAGGACTCCGACCCGTTTGCTGATGTTCTTGCTGAAATCGCCCATCCGTTCCAGTTCGGAGGAGGCTTTCTGGATGGCCACCACCCAGCGCAGATCATCGGCCATGGGAGAGCGCAGGGCGAGAATACGGATCGACTCCTCTTCGATCGCCAGATCCAGGGCATCCACCTCGGAATCTCTCTGGATCACCTCCTGGGCGAGCGACAGGTCGAACCGTCCGACGGCGAGCATGGCATCGTTGATCATGCCATGCACCCGCTCGAACTGACGGATGAGCAGGGCATCCAGGCGCGTGAGTTCTTCATCAAAGGCGGCCACGGTATGGGGCGGGGGACTTTTGGGCATGAGGGTTTTCCTGTCTGTGACGTGAACCCGTGGTTTCAGCCGAAACGACCGGTCACATAGCCTTTGGTACGTTCCTGTTTTGGATTGGTAAAGATGACTCCGGTCTGATCGAACTCGACCAGCTCTCCCAAATGAAAGAAACCGGTATAGTGCGAAACCCGCGCCGCCTGCTGCATGGAATGGGTGACGATGACGATGGTGTAGTTGCTGGAAAGGTCATCGATCAATTCTTCGATGCGTGCGGTGGCGATGGGATCGAGGGCGGAACAGGGCTCGTCCATCAGGACCATTTCGGGATTGACGGCGATGGCCCGGGCGATGCAGAGCCGTTGTTGCTGTCCGCCCGAGAGGCTGGTTCCCGGTTCCTTGAGCCGATCCTTGACCTCGTTCCACAGGCCCGCCTTGGTCAGGCTGGTTTCGACGATCCGATCCATTTCGGCCCGGTCGCGGGTCATGCCATGGATGCGCGGTCCATAGGCAATGTTGTCGTAGATCGATTTGGGGAAGGGATTGGGCTTTTGGAAGACCATTCCGACCCGGGCGCGCAGTTGGACGACATCGACGGAAGGGCCGTAAATGTCGTCGTTGTCGAGGGTGATGGATCCGGTGACGCGACATCCCGGAACGGTATCGTTCATGCGGTTGAGGCATTTGAGGAAGGTACTTTTGCCGCAGCCCGAGGGTCCGATGAGGGCGGTGACGCGGTTGAGTCGGATGGGGAGGGAAACTTCGGTCAGGGCCTGTTTTTCGCCATAGTAGACGCAAACGTGTTGGGAATCCATCTTGACCGGCTCTCCTGGCGGGGAGGCGGCTGCGGAAGGGTTGGTCGAAGTGGCGTGGAAGTCGCCGGAAGTTTTGAGCGTAAAAGAATTTTTCACGTGGGTCACCCTACCAGCGCCGTTCGACACGGTTGCGAATATAGACCGCCAGGGCATTCATGGCAATCAGAAAGACCAGGAGCACCAGGGTCGCTCCGGAGGTTTTTTCGAGAAAGGCCCGTTCAGGGCTGTCGGCCCAGAGGAAGATTTGCACCGGCAGGACGGTCGCGGGATCCAGGACATTTCCAGGGAGGTCCATGATGAAGGCGACCATGCCGATCATGAGGAGCGGCGCGGTCTCTCCAAGGGCGCGGGCCATGCTGATGATGGTTCCGGTGAGCATTCCCGGGGCGGCGAGGGGGAGGACATGGTGGAGGACGACCTGAAGGGGGCTGGCGCCCAGTGCGCGGGCGCCGTCGCGAATGGCGTCGGGAACCGCCTTGAGCGAGGCGCGGGTGGCAATGACCAGGGTCGGAAGGGTCATCATCGCCAGCGTCAGACCGCCGACAAGGGGGGCGGAGCGGGGCAGATGCATGACATTGAGATAAAGGGCGAGTCCCAGCAGGCCGAAGACAATCGAGGGGACGGCGGCAAGATTGTTGATGTTGACCTCGATGAAGTCGGCCCAGCGTCCCTTGGTGGCGAACTCTTCAAGGTAGACCGCCGAGGCGACGCCCAGGGGAAACGAAACGAGGAAGGTGATGAGCAGGGTCAGCGTGGAACCCTTGATGGCTCCGAGGATTCCGGCAAGTTCAGGATTGCGGGAATCGCCGTTCTCGAAGAAAACCCAGTTGAACTGAATGTCCAGGCGGCCATTCTTTTCGAGGAGTTCGATCCATTGGGCCTGTTTGTCGGAGATGTGCCGTGACGATTCGGCCTGATTGCGCGGGACTTCCCCCTTGACCCACATGTCCACTTCATCGGCGGCGGTCAACCAGATTTTCCGGGTTGTGGCCAGCCATTCGGGATGATGGATGAGTTCCTGTTGCAGCTGATGGGCCGCTCCCTCGCTCAGGAGTTTATAAAGACTCATTTTTTCAGTACGTTCACGGACCTCGGGAAAGAGGGCGTTCATGGCGTTTTTCAGGACGGCGCGATGGTCGCCCCGGACCAGGGAGTCTTCGGAATGGTTGCCGTCGGGATCGAGGAGTGCGGGATCGAAGGAGACATCGAGGAGGATCCGGGTTTGCACGAAGGCCATCGAGCCGTTGACGATCATGGTTCCCAGAAGGAGCAGCAACATGGCCAGGGCCGTGGCCAGACCGGCGATGCCGTACCAGCGGAAGCGGCGGCTGGCGGCATGGCGGCGTGCCAGATGTTTTTGTTGTTCTGGAGTTGTCTTGGCGAATGCGCTCATGGTCAGGCCCTCATTGTTTCTCGTGGTAGCGTTTCACCACCCCGAGGGCGATGACGTTGAGGATCAGGGTGACGAAAAAGAGGGTCAGCCCGAGGGCGAAGGCGGCCAGGGTTTTGGGGCTGTCGAACTCCTGGTCGCCGACGAGGAGGGTGACGATCTGCACGGTGACGGTGGTCATGGCCTGAAGGGGGTTGGCCGTCAGGTTGGCGGCGAGTCCGGCGGCCATGACCACGATCATCGTTTCACCGACGGCCCGGGAGATCGCCAGGAGCAGGGCGCCGACGATTCCGGGGAGGGCCGCGGGCAGGACGACCTGACGGATCGTTTCC
This sequence comes from Magnetococcales bacterium, assembly GCA_015228815.1. NCBI lineage: Bacteria > Pseudomonadati > Pseudomonadota > Magnetococcia > Magnetococcales > Magnetococcales bacterium. The sequence goes on from JADGCV010000009.1 coordinate 69,488, forward strand.
GCCTCGGTCGCGCCCATGGCGAGGGAACCGTCGCGAATGGCCTGGGGGACGGCGTTGATGACATCGTCCGACAGCGACGAGACGAAGGGGATGATCATGATGCCCATGACAAGGCCTGCGGCCAGGGCGCTTTCGGAAGCGACATCCAGTCCCAGGTCCGTCCCCAGGGAGGCGATGGCCGGGGCGACGCTCAAGGCGGCGAAGAGTCCATAGACGACCGTGGGGACCCCGGCGAGAATTTCAAGGGCCGGTTTGACCCAGCTGCGCACGCGGGGGGACGCGAATTCGGAAAGATAGATGGCGCAGAACAATCCCACCGGAGCGGCGACGATGATGGATATTCCGGTGATCATCAACGTGCCGGCAAACAGCGGCACGGCGCCGAAGGAACCGGTTCCGCCGACCTGGTCGGCGCGGATGGCGGTTTGCGGGCTCCATTGCAGGCCGAAAAGAAAGTCGGTGGCGGGGATGCTGGTAAAGAAACGGAGGGTTTCGAAGATCAGGGAGAGGACGATTCCCGTGGTGATGAAAAGAGAGATGGAGGAGGCCCCGATCAAGAGCCAGCCGACGATCCGTTCGACCTCCATGCGGGCGCGGAATGCGGCGTGGATCCGTTTCCATGCATGGTGGCAGCCGGCCAATCCCAGTCCCAACGTAAGCAGGGCCAGCAGCAGCTCGGCATTGTGATGAAGGCGTTGCATGGTTTGGATCGATTCGGCAGGGATCCCCATGGCATCGCTGAAAGGCATTTGTCCGCCGGCGACGAGGGTGATTTTATTGATGAGAACCGATTGCACCATGGGGTCGGAGGTTCGGACCGTCTCGGGTAGGGAGGACAGAACAAGGTGGTTCACGGCCCAGGTGACGGTCACGGCGAAGAGCGCCATCACCAGGAGTCCGGGGAGAAGAGACCACAGCGCCACATACACTCCGTGATAACGGGGCAATGAATGCAGCCGTTCTCCCTTGGCCAGGACCTGGCTTTTGTAATTGCCCAGGGCGTAGCCGGCCAGAGCCAAAATGGCCAGGTAGATTCCCGTCGATTGGAGACCCATGATTGATGTGCCCTCGTTTGCCCCAAGGGAGTTGAAACGTTCGATCCTTGATTCTGGTACGACATCAAGTTCCGTGCCAGAAGATCATTTCCGCGCGACATCCGATCGAACGGCATGTAATTCATTGATAGAACACGATAAAATATGTATTGAAAAATATGTTGGCAGGGAAGGATTTCATCAATTTTCAGTTTGATCATCAAGGATTCTTCAAACTAAGGAACGATTCCTTAGCGCCGGTTGCTTTCGAGGTCGGCGGCAGGCATGCTTAAGATTGTGGCCCGAGGATGGGATGGAGCAAGAGGGAGCGACGGATGACGGATGCGGAATTGGAAATCTATCTGGAAGATCTGGAATCGGATCGGGTCGAGCGCAAGGAGTCGGAACGGGCGGGGGACAAGATTTGTCAGGCGATATGTGCCTTTGCCAACGATATGCCCGATCATCGGTTGCCGGGCGTGATCTTTGTGGGCGTCAAGGATCAGGGTTCTTTCACCGGTCTTGCCATCACCGATCAACTGCTACAGAATCTTTTCGCCATGCGTTCGGATGGAAATATTGTTCCACTCCCGGCGATGACGGTGCAAATGGTTCAGGGACCGGGTGGAAATTTTCAGTCCTGGCGGTCCCTATGGGCAAGTGACAAGGAATAATTTTGGCAAACCTGGGGCCTATGGCTATCGTAATCCAAATCTGGCCACGGTATTGAAGGACCTTGGTTATGTTCAACAATTTGGCATGGGGATTGGCATGACCAGAAAGGCGATGGCGGAAAATGGCAATCCACCACCGGAATTTCAGGTTGAAGAGACCCATCTGACTGTCGTCTTGAGGAAGCGTCCATGAATGTTCCGGTCATTGCGTTTTTCAACAACAAAGGTGGCGTTGGTACGACTTCCCTGGTGTACCACATATCCTGGATGATGTCCGAACTGGGATTGTGTGTCGTGGCGGTCGATCTGGATCCTCAGGGAACTCTTTCGACGGCCTTTCTCGATGAAAATGAATTGGAATCATTGTGGCCGGAGAACGGGAATGCGGCCACGATTTTCGAGGCCATCCGACCGATCAAGGAAGGTGATGGCGATGTCGCCGAGCCAAGACTTGTCCGAATCAATCGAGGCTTGTATTTGATTCCAGGAGATCTGGCGTTATCTTCGTTCGAGGATGATCTGTCCGAAACCTGGGCCAGGTGTCTTGGAGGTGATCAGCGCGCCTTCCGAATCACCTCCGCGTTTTGGCGTGTATTGCGGACCGGGGCGCGGCAGTGCGCCGCGGATGTGGTGTTGGTGGATCTTGGGCCCAATCTTGGGGCCATCAATCGTTCGGCGATGATTGCTTCCGATTACCTGGTCATTCCTCTGGCGCCGGATCTTTTTTCATTGCAGGGGGTGTGCAATCTGGGATCAGCCTTGCGTCAGTGGCGCGGGGATTGGAAGAAAAGGCTGGATGAGGTCAAAGAATCCACCCTGGACCTTCCAGGGGGAACTCCGCGGCCCGTCGGGTATATTGTCATGCAGCGTCTGGTTCGTCTGGATCGTCCTGTCACGTCTTATGATCAATGGATCAACCGGATTCCCGTGGATTACCGCAAGTTTATTTTGGGCGAATCCAATCCGGAAGGCGTAAACGTTGCCAACGATCCTCATTGCTTCATGTCACTGAAGCCCTACAACAGTCTCATGCCCATGGCCCAGGAGGTGCGCAAACCTGTTTTTCATTTGAAACAGGCGGATGGTGCCCTGGGTGCGTATATCCATGCGGTTCACGGCGCGTTCGCGGATTTTGAAAAACTTTCACGCGAGATCGCCAACAGGGTCGGAATATCCATTCCATGATCGTTCAGTACGTTTGGGAATTCATGCTCGATACCTGGGCCAATTCCGTTGCGACCAGGGTCCAGATGGAAGAGTCGCCCCCGGTTTCCAGACAGTCGTCGCGGGGACTGACGACCAGGGAAATCAGGTTGGTGACCCGTCCCCAAAGTTGGTTGTTGTCGTTCCCCGTCACCGAGAGTCGCAATCGATAGGGGCCGGGCATGAGTGGAAGATGGGGCACATGGAGGTCGAGGGTATGAAGCCCTTGGGGCAGGGAGGGGCGGCGATCCAGGGGACCGGGCATGCTGAACAATGCGGCGGTGATGTACCCATGGTAGGGCTCGGCCATGAAGGAAAAATGGGGCTGTTGCAAAAACTGGCGCGCTTCCATGACCAGTCGCAGGGTCATCGGTTCCCCGTTGCGAATGATGCCATCGCGTTCACCTCTGCCGTTGAACAGGATTGCTTCGCGAATCCAGATGTACGCCTCGGAACCGGGATGGTGAATGATTCCCTTGTCATGGGCTTCCAGATTGGCGGATGCATAGCGTCCGATCACTTCCATGGTGGGACCGACATGTTCCAGGTGTCCCTTTCTCAGGTACATGGCGCTGGTACACAAACGGTCCACCTGGGAAAGATTGTGGGAAACAAACACAACCGCGACACCCGATTTCGCCAACCGATGCATCCGATCCAGGGCCTTGTTGCGGAAAACCATGTCGCCCACGGACAATACCTCGTCCACAAGCAGAATATCGGGTGACATGTGGATGGCGACGGCAAATCCAAGCCGGGCGCGCATTCCAGAGCTGTAGTTGCGCACCGGGGTATCGATAAATTCGCCGATGTCGGCGAATTCGATGATTTCATCCATGCGGTTGTTGATTTCACGGCGGGAAAGTCCCAGAATTGCCGCATTGATGTGAATATTTTCCCGGCCACTCAAAATGGGGCTGAATCCTGCACCCAACTGGATCAGTGCTCCGACCCGTCCACGAACGACCACCCGTCCACGGTCGGGTTTGACAAGTCCGTTGATTAAACGCAAAAGAGTTGTTTTTCCCGAGCCATTTGGACCGATCAGACCGACGACATCCCCACGTCGGATGGTGAAACTGACATTCCGAACTGCCCAGAATTCATCCCGACGCAATTCAGCCGAGGCGTTTCCACCACACAGTTCCCGACCGACATCGGTCACGCCATACCACAGCGACCTTTTAAGATCGAGACAAAATTTTTTGCCGACGTTCTCTCCATGGATCAATACTTCTTCCGGCATTCCGGCCTCCGTTGGCGTAGCCGTTCAGGCCCCTCCCCGTATTAAAATTATTGAAAGAAAAAAGGGGTCTGGGGGATTTCCCCCAGGGTTTTGACTTTGTTTTTCCACGCGCCATTTCACCCGAAGCAAATTTCCGCTTTCTTTCAATAATTGAATCCGGAAGGTACCTGGGCAGTTACCTTCTATCCGGAGTCCGGCGTCAACTCCGGACCGCACGTCCCAGTTTTTCTTCGATGCTTGCGATTTTTCCAGTCAATCGATCCCGGGCATTCTTGCGAATATCGGCCTTCAGCACCAGAGAGACACGCTGACAATCTTCAAGCATGCGATCATGGCATTTTTTGACAACCGCCATCACCTCATCCCATTCCCCCTCCAGAGTCGTCCCCATCGGTCCCAATCGATAGGGAAGACCCGAGGTATCGATGATGTCGAGGGAACGGGCGACATAAGTACTGACGCTTTCACCCTTGTCCAATGGTGTCATGGAAAATTCAAGCAGGACACTCACGACATGTTCTCCTGAAGTATCAATAGGTTGATGGAAAACAGGGCGGTGATGCCAGGATCATGTGACCTTCAATTGTTTCATCAAGGTCGTTCTGGCGCTTCCCTGGCGGCGCCGGTTTCCTTGTCTTGGTGACCGTTGGCCAGGACCTTGACCGGCTCGGAAACATCAGGACTTCCCTTCTGAGGGGTGTCGATTTTTTTTGCCTCCGAAGGGGCTTTGGGAATGGAGATGAATCCTGCCTTGCGCAAGATTTCCTGCCCGCCAACCCCCTGGACCCACTCGATGAAGGGTTGCAGCAAGGGAATCTGCTTGTCAAGAATGTAGAAATACAACGGGCGCGCCAGCGGATACAATCCCCTGATGGTAAAATGGGCCGTCGGAGGAAAACATTCCGTTTCTTTTTTTTCATCACGGGCGATACAGAGCGTCTTGACCGCGACCGTCACGGTTGCCATGCTGGTGAAACCAATACCACAAGGACTGTTGGCAATCTTTTCCAGCAACCGGTCGTTCTCCCGGATCGTGATCAGGCCGGGATGGAAATGATTGCGCTCATGAAACATTGTCTCCCGGAAATAAATATAGTCACCGGAATTGTTCTTGCGCGACATTCTCACGATCGCATTGTCCGAACATCCCGGCACCGACACCCCAAGATCATTCCACCCTGAAAAGCCATCGTCGCGGCCAAAGAGACGGCCCAGCTGGTTCAAGGTGATACCGTTGAGGGGATTGGCCTTGTTGACGATGATGGAAAGGGCGTCATTGCCAATCACGAATTCCTTGGGTGGCGCCCCGGAACGTTGCTCGATCAAACGAATCTCCCTGTTCTTCAGCGATCGGGTGGTGACGGCGACATCGACATGGCCGTTGATCAGGGCGGCGATGCCGTTGCCGGAGCCGCCACCATTCACCTCGAAGAACACCCCCGGATTGCCTTCCTGATAGACCTTGGTCCAGTCATTGACCACGCCGATCATGGCGTTGGATCCCTTGATACGAATCCGATTGACGCTGTTGACAGCGGCATCGGCGGTTGCGTGGATCCACACGGCCATCAGCCCAAGCGCCAGGACGAGGAACCATCCGTTTGCCACACGCACGATCGCGCCATGGCGCTCCCGCCACAACCGACAGGCGTGGTTGGCAATTTTTACATCGATGTCCCGAAAGGAAACGTTCACTCCATGGCATCCGAATCTCAGGAGACGGTTGATTCCAGGACATCCTTGTCCATGTCGCAATGCAGATGGAGCGCGGCGTTCCCGGCCATCTCTGCGTCAAAGGATTGATTGGCGACGAAAATTTGCCGGATGGCACCACCCAATCCATTCAGTGCCTGATACGACTCCCTGAAACGATCGCGATCAAAATGGGCAAAGGGTTCGTCCAGGATCAACATCTGGGACTGCGCCTGCGACCGGGCAGTCAGGGCCTGGGCCAACGCCAGACGCAGGGCAAGCATCAACTGTCGCCGCAGACCTCGTGAGGTCTCCGACAGATCGACAAAATCGTGTTTGACGGTGGAAAAAGCGAACAGATCCAGGTTTTCATCGATGCGCAAATGCTGGTAGCGGCCAAGGGTGAACAGTGGCGCCGTCCGGGCGATCAATCGCCGCAATTCGATACTGAAACCAAGGGCAATCTCTTTGGACGCCACCTGAATCAATTGACGTCCCATGCTCCGAACATCGATGCCATGGGAAATCCGCGTTTTTTGTTCCTTGAGGGACTGCAACCGTTCTTTCAGGGCCTGACTCCGTTCTTTGCGCTGCCGTTCGTTCTGGATTTCCTGTTTCAGATCTGTCAGAACCCCGGTCAGGGAATGAATCCGTTCATTATCCTGGCGTTGATCGTTATCCAGTTGTTGCAGCATACCCTCCAGGACCAGTTTCAGACGACCAAAATCGGAATTCCATTCATTGAGCAGGTTTCCAAGGGCGGCATCATCGACAAGGTTGCGTCCCTGCGACTGTTGCCATTGTTGCAGGTGTTCCGACCAGGGAACCTGGTCGCCCAGTGAAACAAGCCGGGCGATATGCTGACACAGCGGCAATTGAGATGTCTCGGAAATGGTGGCGACCCGCTTTTCTTCTTCCTGGGCCCGCGATTCCAGCATGCTCCTGGCCTGTCCATACTGCGATTTCAGGGCGCTGTTCTTGATGATCTTCCCAAGCCCCAACAGGGAGATGATCAGAAAAAGGACGCCCAGGCCCATGGCGCCCTGAAGATGAAGGGGTTCCAGATTTCCGGCAAGTCCGGAAACGATCTTCCCGACCAGCGCGAATCGTGGATCCTGGGGTTCGAAGGTGAGGACAAAGCCCGTTCCACCGACCACAACGGCAAGGAAAAGAAACAACAAGAACAACACCAGTCCCGTGCGACTGCGACCCGAAGCGACCGTCACCGCCTCGGCAAGGCTGTTTCTTTCTCCGGCGAGGCTCTGGGCGTCGCTGCCGGAAAGCCAGTGGGAACGGCTTTTGCCATCCTGAATGCTTTTATCGACGATCGAATTGAAGGCATTCAGGCTTTCCAGGGTGCGTTGCGTTTTTTCACGCAGTTTGGCGACGATGGCCGCCGCTTCCCCCAGATTCGAGGCTGAAAGGCCGACCAGGGCGTTTTGCAGATTTTTCAGGTTTTGATTCCAGAGCGAATACGATGCCTGGCGCCCCTGCTGGATGGTGGCGGAAAAAATGCTGGTCGCTCCCTTGTATCCGGAACCAAGACTGTTGATCTGTTGGGTTCGTTGGGAGACATCCTTTTCAAGGTTGCTCCGGTTGTCGGTCAGTTCGTCAAATTTTTGTTGTTTTTCCTCAAGCAATCCCGGCTTCAGGCCGATGGCGGCCAATTCCTCTTCCGTCCGTGTCGTTTCGGCGGCGATGCGTCCGATCTCTTCCCTTCCCGATTTGATTTCCGATTCGAATTGGGAGGAAACGACGGCCAGATCCTCGACCCCGGCGACCATTCGGACGATCCCCTCGGGGTTTTCTCCTTCGGGGGCCCTCTGGGAAAGATAGATTGTCTCGATGAAATGATGAAACTCCATTCCCACCGCCCGTACCACGGCGGCATTGACCGCATCCAGTCCGTTTTCCAGGGCTTTGTCCACCCCTTCGGCATTGAGGCGGGCCTGCGGGGGATCCCGGCGGCTGAACTGGCGGTAGACCGAGAGATTGCGGCCATCCGAGGCTACGAAATCCAGGGAGACCCATCCGCTGGGATGCCCCCAATGAATGGCTTTCTGGATCTGGTCCCGATCCAGGTTGGCGGAGCGACCGAACAGGGCCAGACTGATCGTTTCGATGATGGCCGATTTTCCCGATTCGTTGTCGCCGCTGATCAGAATGGTTCCCGTATGTGGAAACGAAAGATCAAGGCGGGTGAATTTAAGAATGTTTCCGGCTTGAAGGCGACGAATGATCATTGCACATTCCCTCCCTGGGCAAGGCGTTCCAACACAAGCGCGCGTCCCTTCTCGAACAGATCGGCGTTGAAGGTGGTGTCCATGGCTTCAAGCCGCCGGCGCTCCCGGGTACAACATGCATCGAACGCGGCGCTTGGAGAAAGCAACCGGAAGGGGTGATCCGGTTGGGCCGTAGGGGAAGGTTGATTCTCGGACATAGAAATATCCCACCATGATGTGTGACACCCCGCGACGGGGGCAGGAATAATGGAACCGGCAGTGACAGTTTCACCGTTTCGCGACTGATGGAGACATGTCGGCGCGGGATCCGTGCAGTCATAGTGTACTCGAAGGTTGCCTCCGGTAAACAGGATCAACGTGGCGCGGGGTGAAAAATGTGGTCATCCACGGCCTTTCACCCGGTCGATGGCATGGGCTGGATCAATGTGACCGGGGCATATCCGCTTCCCGGTTCACGCAAGGTGGTCATCTGTCCCTGATAGATGCGGGCGCCGATGCCCAGGATGCGGCGGCGGTAGACGAAAAACCGGAAATCGATCTTGACCGGCTGTTCCCGATCGGGACATCTGGTCTGCGACGGGGGCGCCAGACGTTGCACCAGGGTTTCTCCGGCGTTCAGGGCATCGAACCGGGTGCGGGAGATGGTGCGCCCCAGCAATACCCCTTTGCCGCCGTGGGAGGCGAAGGGCTTGAACACCCAGTGCCGCCGGTCACGCCACAACTGGACCGGATCCTCCCTGGCCATGAGACGGGTTCTGGGAACGAGTTCCAGCAATAATTCCCGTTGTCCGGGGGCAAGTCCCAGACCGGCCAGAAACTCCGGATCGCTCCACTGGATCATGCGCCGCTTGTCGGAGAGCAGGCCATAGACGCGCGGATTGGGGGTCAGGCACACCCGTCGTTCGAGCCATGCGGCGCGAACATGGGACATGGCCGCGGATTCAAGGTAAAAATCGCAATGGCGATTGTAGATCATCTCCACCCGTTTTCCCTGATGCATCAGAAAACCATCCCTGACTTCGAGTGCCTCGGGGGCGACCACCGCCGACGGGATGCCTACCGCGACGAATTGGCCGCAAAACGCCTGCATTTCATCATAAAGAAATTGTTTCTCCGGTTCTTCATCCAGTATGACCAGATATTCGGGGCGATTTTTTCGACCTTGTGAAAACAGACGCATCTCTTCCATGAAGGAATCGAGGATGCGATTGCGTCGTCCGTGGAATGAAAAAGGTGAAGCGCCCAGTTTTTGTTGTGCCTGCCAGGCCAGCAAGGCCCCACCGGCGTTGGTGTTGACCTCGATCAACCGGGGTCCTTCGGGGGTGATGTGAAAATCATACCCCATCATGACTGCGTCGTGACCCGGATCCAGGCGCGCGCTTTCGGGAAGGATGGGGGTGACACGTTGGCGATATTGGGGAAGGCGCTGCACATCGTAAAGCGCGCGGATGAGACGGATCATGGTGCGGACCCGATCCCGCGAAAGCGTTATCGGACAGTGGGCCGCCTTGGGTTCGGTCATGGGATCACGCATTGTCGTCACGGTCGGGTTGCTGAAAAGAATCCGGAGGTTCGGGCCGTTCCCGTTCGAACCACCGGGCATGCCGCAGGGCGGCGAAGGTTCCTCCCAGGGCGACTGCCGTCATGAGGGTGAAGAGGGCCGGGGCACCGATGGCGTCGAAGAGCCATCCCGAAACCAGGAGTCCCGTACCGAGTCCGGCGCCATAGGAAATAGAGGAAAACCAGCTTTGGGCCGTGGCGCGATACCGCGGATGCGCCGTTTCGAACACCCGGCGGATGGCGGCGATGTGAAAGGTTCCGAACGTGAAGGCATGCAGGACCTGGCCCAGAATGAGAAACGGCCAGGACAGGGTCAGTGCGTAAATTCCCCAGCGCGCCACCCCCAGGATCAGGGAACCGATCAGGACCCGGGAAACACCGAAACGCCTTAGAATGACGTTGGATCCCGCCAGGATCACGATTTCGGCCAACACCCCGAGGGACCAGAGAAAGCCGATCGACGTCTTTGAAAACCCGTTGTTCTCCAGATGAATCGACATGAAACCATAATAGGCGCCATGGGACAGCTGCATCAGGAGGCCCATGAGATTGAACCAGAAGACGCTGGCCGGGGAAAACAGTCGCGGCGGTGGCGCGTGGGGATGATGATGACACGGCTCGGCATCGGGAAGCGTGACTGCGATCAGGGTTTGCAGAAAAAGAAAGAGGGAAAGGGCTGCGGGAACGAGCCACAATCCCAGATGGTCGGTCAATGGGCCCAGGCCCAGTGCCAGGACGATGAATCCTCCCGAGCCCCAGAGGCGGATCCGTCCGTAATCCCAATGATGACGGGTGACGGTTTCCATGGCGGTGGTTTCGACGAGGGCGATCGAGCCGACATGGAAAAAATGGAGCAGGGCAACCCCAAAGGCCAACACCAATAGAGAGGCCGGATCGAAAAAAAACAATCCCGAGGCGACGAGCGCTCCCAGGGAGGTGGCGACGATGATGCCACGGCGGAAATCGCCACGATCGGCCAATCGCCCCCAGACGGGCGGGCCCAACAGTTTGATGGCCATCGAAAGGGCGGTCACGAGACCGATGGCCGCCGGTCCATGTCCGATGTGGGACATGAACAGCGGCCAGTAGGGCATCCAGACCCCCAGGGTGGCGAAGTAGAAGGTATAGAATCCCGCCAGGGAGATGTAGGAGTTCAAGGGGTCATGAACCCGGAGCCAGGGTCAAAAACGGAACAGAACCCATTGCGGGACCATCAGGCGGGGCTCGTGGCCATGGAATTTGGAATCGAACAGACCATCGCCGTTGGTATCGATCAGGAGGTACGGCCGACCGTTGGCGGGGATGACCTGGAGTTGAAACACCGAGCCGTTGATGATGAATTCGAAAACCTGATTGCCCTGTTCATCCTCGTATTTGCGCACGACCGTCTCGGGGCCGGCGATTTCATTGGATAAATCCTCGCGAAACTGCGTCGCCAGTGCCCCCTTGTGGGGGATGGGATGACCTTTTTCCAGGATGACCGGTTCTTCGGCCAGGGCGACCGAAAAGGAGGTCAGGAAAAAAAGGACGGGCGACAGTATCCGCCAGGATGAATTCCACTCCGGACGAAGACGGTTGATCATGAGGGTTCCGGGCTCCTTGGCTGTATGGCGTGCATGAGAATTGCGCATGAGGCACGGTTCTCATTGTGCGGTTTCCTCAAGGTCCATGGCAAGGGGCAATCCGCTGATTGTCGGCGGCAAATGATTTGTCCGGTCTTGTGACACATGATTAATCCGGTTTCCACTTCACCCGAAGCCAGATTCCCTCGTGGTTTTCGTGGGAATCTTTAAGGATCTGCGCCAACACATGTGCGCCAAAAGTCCCCAACCCCACCGCCAAGGCGGCGTTGATGCACCCCAGGAGGATGAATCGTTGTGCTTGATCCCTGTCGGTCATGTGGCTGGGTTCATGTCATCAAAAGGTTTCAAATTCTTCATCTGCCGGAGCGGCAAGGGCCTGGGTTGTGGTTCTGTTCATAATTTTTGCGGGCTGGTGAGATGACGCACGATGGGCTGCTGTGCGACGTGTCGGTACCGCCGGGTTTCTGGTACCGCCTACATTGAACATGCCCACCGCCCCCTGTAAATTTTGTGCGTTGGACAACAGTTCGGTCACCGAAGATTCCATCCGGGAAACGGCAACGGCATTTTGTTGAATGGCTTGATCCAACTGTTGCATGGCTTGGCTGATCTGATTGGCCCCCTGGGATTGTTCACCGCTGGAGGCGGAAATTTCCAAAACAAGTTCCGAGGTTTTCTGGATATCGGGAACCAGTTTGTTGATGATGTTTCCCGCCCGCTCCGCCACCTGGACACTGGCCCCGGAAAGCTGACTGATTTCACCTGCCGCCAATTGGCTCCGTTCCGCCAGTTTGCGTACTTCCGCCGCGACTACGGCAAATCCCTTGCCATGTTCCCCTGCCCGGGCCGCTTCGATGGCGGCATTCAAGGCCAGCAGATTGGTCTGGCGGGCGATTTCCTCGATGATGGAAATCTTTCCGGCGATTTCCTTCATGGCGTTGACCGCCTGTGATACCGCAGCGCCCCCTTCCTCGGCATCCTTGGCCGCCTGCCGGGCAATCGTTTCGGTCTGCTTGGCGTTGTCGGTGTTTTGTTGGATATTGGCCGACATTTGTTCCATGGAGGCGGAGGTCTCTTCCACCGCGGCGGCCTGACTGGAGGCCCCCTGCGAAATCGTCTGTGCCACCTGGGTCAAGTCACCGGCCCCCTCGTTCACCGCATTGGTGGCCTGCTGCACCGACGCAATCACTCCCCTCAATTTGGTGGTCATTCCGGCCATGGAGTTGAACAAACGGCCAATTTCATCGCTGCGGTCCATGCTGCAACTGATGCTCAAATCCCCATCCGCCAAACGACCAAACAATCCGCCACACTGATTCAACGGACCCACGATGTTGCGTGACAGCACCACGGCGGACATCAACCCGACAATCAAGGCAACAATACCGAAAAAGACCATTTCCCGAATCGCCAGGGTCGCTTCGTCGATCAGGGTTGTCCTGATTTCGAGCATCATCTGATCGGAACCCTTTTGGCTCCCATGGCCCTTTTCGACCTGTTCCATCCGTGTATCCACCCCCTCTGCCGCCTGGTCGAATTGTGTTTCCAAACGTTGTGTTTCGGTATCATGTTGGATCAACGCTTCGCCATTGGCGATCACTTTGGCAATGGCAGGTTGTTTCGCAGCCAAGGGTTTCAACGCATCCTGATCTTTTTTTACAAGAATTTCATATCGTTCGAGACCGGTATAGCTGAAATCGTTTACCGCCATCGCATAGTGCCATAATAGTTGTACCTCCGCGGCACCTATTTGTTTTTCAAGTGCCGTGACCGCCTCGGTGACGGAAGCATCCAATACGTCCATCAATTCGAGCTGTTTCCTTGTGCGCTCCGTCAGGTCCGTGCCGATTTTTCCAAGGGTGGAAAGTGTGTCCGCGATTTTTGTTCCTTCACCCTCGGAAAGAAATTGCGACCGCGTCAGATTGTCGAGACTTCCTTTTGATTCTTCGGAACTTTTCCGGAGTCGTTCCAACCCTTCCCGTTGGCGTTCGGGATGATAGTTGTGACTGGCCTCGGCGGTCCCCCAAATGATCTCCAAATAATTGATGCGAAGTTCCATCGCACCATCCGCGGCCAACGCGGCACGCTCCAGATCTTCCTGAACCAATGATCGAATGTGCCGGGCCGCGTTGGTGCTTAACCAGGATGATACTATTAATAATAAAATAACCAACGAAAAACTTGCTGTTAGTTTGCTTTTGATGCTCATGTTCATCATTTTCTCCAAACTGAGCGTTGACTTCAGGCGCCAAACCTGGATGTAAACAGTTGTTTATTTGCGATATATATTTCTTTAATTTTTACATGAACCAACAGAAACCCATTTTAAGTGTATTCTGACTGTTGAGTCAAATAGGAATCCGTTCATGTTGCAAGCTGTGTGACGCCGCATGGAATCCTGTCCCTCTTTGAAAAATCTGCGTCCATCCGCGAAATCCGCGGATTCACGACATACCCTCCGTATTCCACATACGCTTCATGAACTTTTCTTCTGTGCGATCCGCGGATTTCGCAGATTCGCGCAGATTCAAGACGAAGGATTCTATGCGGCGTCATACAGTTTACAACATGAGCGATCCGGTTTCCAACGCGGCGTATATGTAACCGTTCATATATTGCAGTAGTTTCATGAAGTTGTTTATTGACCCTTGTCAATACGTCATGGATTTATTTTGGAGAAATATTGGAGGTTTTGTATTCTTCAAAAATTTCCCTGAGTTTATTTTCGAGAGAATCACCGATGAAGGACATCCCAGGAAGTATCGTTTCGGAATCTTACGAAGCGGTTCGTGAACCGGTCTTCGATCAGACAATATTGGCGGCGGACATTCTCGTACCGGAGATTGAACTGCTGCTCGATGGCCGATTCAGACGTGAAGGAGACGATCTGGCGGTGACCGGACGGGATGGTCGAAGTTGGACCATCGAGGATTATTTTTCCCACGACCCGCCCCCCGTGTTGACTGCTCCCAATGGCGCCTTGATGCTGCCGGAGACGGTTGCGGCGCTTCTCGACATCGATCCACTGTCCGGGGCCATACAGGTTGCCGGTCCGAACATGGCTCCCGGTTCGTCTCCGAACGAACCGGGAGCCACCCAGGTTCCGTCCAGCCCGCCCGCGACTCCTTCGGCGCAGCCTTCCGTTGCCATCGGGACGGTTGGCGAAATGACCGGCCAGGTGTCGGTCAAGGGGGGCGATGGGGTGGAACGACCCGTCAAGACCGGAGATGTCATTTTCAAGGGTGATGTGGTGCAAACCACCAAGGGGGGGCTGATCAAGATCACCTTCACCGATGGAACCATCTTTCAATTGGGTGAAGAGGCGCGAAGCATCCTCGACAAGTATGTCTACGATCCCGAGGGAAAAAAAGGGGGATTCGAAGCGACGGTCACCAAGGGAATATTCAGTTTCCAAAGCGGCGCCATTTCGGGATTGAACGCAGGCCGGCATTCGACCATCAAGACGCCGACCGCGGTCATTGGCATCCGTGGCAGTCAGTTGTCCGGCGAGGTCACCGCCGATGGTTCGACGACGGTCGTCCATACCGCGGGCATCTTGGACATTTCCGATGCCCGGGGACAGGGGACGGTCACTCTGATCGAACCGGGTACCGCCACCCAGGTCGTCCTGGGCGCGGGCGCGCCGCAACCGGTATTCAAGGCCCCGGCCAGTTTTCTTTCCCGCCTCGAAGGACAGTTGGATATTCAAAAATTCAAGGAAGAACAGGGACGCAACGATTCGAAGGATGCCACCAGCGGTCAGGAACAAAAACCCGAAGGGGGAAAAGAACCCGCCGAGGGTGAACCGGGTCCGCGGGAGGGGAGCGGTGAAGGAACTCCGGGGGAACCCAAGGGGGCAACGGAGGACAAAAATCGGGAAGAGGAAAAAAGCGACGCGACCGATGCGCTTGAGGGTACCGACGAGTCTCTCGCCGGGGACGGGACTTTTTCGCTGGCCGATCTTATCGATACCGGTGGTGGCGCGGAGGGACTCATCGCCGTGGAAGCGGTTGGCGAAACCCTGAACACGCTTTTGACAACCTCCGTGACCAACACAAATCCCGTCAGAGGTCCGGAGACAGGTTCTTCGTCGAGCGACGTTCCATTCATCCTGGCAGGCAATGTCGCCAATCCCGAGGGCAACAGGAAAACGGGGACGGAAACGGTTCCGGAACCTTCCCCGGCAACGGATCCGGAGGTGACCGCGCCGTCGTCCGCCCCTCTCGAAACGGTCGAGGAATCGGGGGAACCGGAATTGGATGCCGGACAGGGGCTGGCTGATCTTCTCGGGTCTGTCGCGGACATGGCAACAAACGAAATCATGCTGTCATCCCTGTCCGACACCACCACCACGACCGATACCCCGACCCGTCCGATCCCTGAAAGCACCACGTCAACCCCCGCGGAACCCGATTTTTCTCTGGGCGATCTTTTGGGCGGCGGCGAATTTACCGCCACACCCGGCACTACCGACGATTTTTCTTCCGAATCCTCTTCCAACGACACGTCGGTTTCCCCCCCGACGGAAGAGGTTGCCGCGGTCCAACCCGCTTCTTCTCCCGATACGGAAAGTTTGGTCCCGGTCGGAGAAACACCATCTCCCGAGCCCCCTTCGCCCACTCCGCCATCCGCCGACGAGCCCCCTTCCACCACGACGGAAGGGACGGGAGGGAGCCGTGAGATTTCCGACAGCCGGTCCATTTTTATCAACGCGCCGCCAACCGGGTCCGTCCTCATCGAGGGCCTTCCGGCCCAGGGTGAAACCCTTCGGGCCAGCCACACTCTGGCCGACGCGGACGGATTGGGGACGATCCTCATCGAATGGTTCACCAATGATGAAGCCATCGTTGGCGCCACGGGACCGGTCCTGGTTTTGACCGAGGCCCAGGTCGGCAAGACCGTGACGGCAGCCGCCCGATATACCGATGGCCATGGTGTCAACGAACGGGTCGTCGGCAGCGCCACGACGACCGTGGCCAACCGCAACGATGCCCCGACGGGGTTGGTCACCATTCAAGGATCCCACCTCCAGGGGGCGACGCTGGCCGCCGTCCAGAACCTTGCCGATGCCGATGGTCTGGGCGCCCTGAACTACCGTTGGCGGGCCAACGGAGAAGAGATCCTCGCCGCCACGGGATCCACTCTGGCGCTGACCCAGGATCAGGTCGGCAAGGTGATCACCGTCAACGTGTACTACACCGACGGCCATGGAACCGGAGAATACGTCGCCAGCACCGCGACCGGAAGCATCGCCAACATCAACGACGCGCCAACCGGTTCGGTCACCATTTCCGGAACCGCCACCCAGGGACGCACCCTGACCGTCACCCATTCCCTCGCCGATGCCGACGGACTGGGAGCCATCACCTTCTTCTGGTCGGCCAACGGCACTCCCATTTCCGGGGCGACCGGCGCCACCCTGACCTTGACCCAGAACGAGGTCGGCAAGGTCATCACCGCGACCGCGAACTATACCGATTCCTTCAACGCCACGGAACGTGTGGTCAGTGCCGCGACCCATGCGGTCGTCAACATCAATGACCCACCGACCTCCGCCGACACCACCCAGACCACTGCCGAGGACACGCCTTTCGTCTTCGGCGCCGATCAGTTCGAGTTCATCGACATCGATTCTCCCACCCTGGCTCGGCTCATCATCGTTACCCCGCCGTCTGCCGGCAGGTTGCAAACCCGCGCCGATGGCGACCTCTGGAGCGATGTGGCGGAGGGACAGGCCATCGATCGTGCAACCCTGGATGCCGGAGAATTGCGCTATTTCCCCGATGAAAACCAATGGGGAATGGAAATCGCCACATTCCAATTCAGGGTCAATGATGGCGAGGACGACAGCGCCGAGATCTACTCGGTGACCTTGAACGTCACTCCGGTCAACGATGCGCCCGTTTCCGTCGCCTCGTCGATGACCCTGACGCGCGGTTCCATCGGGACCACCGTCACCGCCACCCACCTGCGTGCCAGCGACGTGGACAACGATGCCGGGGGATTGGTCTATACCTTGACAAGCCTCCCCACCCAGGGGGGACTGTATCGCTCCGCTACCCTTCTTGCCATGGGCGACACATTCACCCAGACCGACATCGACAATGGCCTGCTGACCTACAACCATTTTGGCGGCAGCGCCCTTTCGGACACCATCGGTTATTCCCTTGCGGACGGAGTTGGTGGACTGACCCAGGCCAATACCTTCGACATCACCGTCACCCCATCGACGGCGCCGACGGGCATCCGGTGGAACCCGGTCGGGGCCGGGGGCATGGCCTTCGAGATTGCCGCAGGGAACGCCCTGGTGCATGGCCTGGGCGGCGCTGTCGGCTTTGGCGAGGAAACCTTCGAGGCCACGGACGACAGCTACTGGATGCGCGATGTTTCGACCGTGTTCGCCCATGGATTCAACTTTCTGGGAACCCGATACGACGCCAGCACACAATTCTATGTCGGTTCGAATGGTTATGTAACGTTTGGTTCCGGCAGCTCCGAATATGTCCGGTATCCGATGTCGCAGTCCGTCATTCCCATGATCGCCGGCCATTTCCATGACATCGATACCCGCAATGGCGGCAGCATCCATCTGGACCTTGAGACCCTGAACGACGCCCGGGTCGTCACCATCACCTACAGCGATGTCGCCCCGTACAGCGATTCCTACGGTACCGGGGTCAACAATTTTCAGATCCGGCTGCACGATCTGGAAAACGGCGCTTTTGGCATCGAATTGCGCTATGCCTCGATGTCCTGGAACATCGATGGAACCGCCGGATGGTCGGCGGGAACGGGACAGGAGTTCGACCACGTCACCGGATCGGGCAGTACCGCCATGATCGATGCCCCCGCCAACAGCAACATCGATCATCCAGGCGTGTTTGCCTGGGTCATTTCCGATACATCACAGGCGGGAAACACCTACCTGCATGTCGTGGAAGAGGCGACCGCGGGCACGGTGGTTGCCACGTTGACGGGAATCGACCCCGATGTCGATGATGCATTGACCCTGTCGTTGGTGGATGACGATCAAGGCCATTTCGAACTGATCGACAATGATGGCGTCTGGCAACTGCGGGTCAAGGAAGGGGAAGGGATCCATCACGGCGAGGCCGCCAACCGTTCCATCGTGGTTCAGGTCACCGATGAAGCAGGATTGATTCATCGGACAAACATGAACATCACCGTCCACCAGAAGGTGACGGACACGGACAACGCCATCGTCCACATTGTGGAAGACGCGGCCATACCCGCGAGCGCCAACATTCGCGTCACCCCCGACACCCTGATCCATGCCGCGACGCAACTGGTCGCGACCGAAGCGCGCATCCTGTCGGTCACCGGTGGCACCCTGACCCGGGGGACGGACGGTTCCGCCATCACCCCTGGCGGCGCCGGAACCCTTCTGTCATTGACCGATGGCCACCTTGATTTAAGATTCACGCCGACGGCCAATCGCGACATCAACGCCACGTTCGGTTATGCGCTTGTCAATCCCGCGAATTCCAATGAACATTTCGGCAATGCGATCGCCGAGGTCATCATCACCGCGGTCAATGACGTCCCCCTGGCCGGGGGTGATGGAACCGTCACGGACCCAAGCGGGGGAAGCGTGAGCATCGTCGAGGACAGTCCCACCCCTTCGAGCGCCAACATTCGCTTCGAGCTTGCGACCCTTGCCGAGGTCGATTCCGGACAAACCCCGACCGCCATACGTATCCTTGCCGTCACCGGCGGCGCCCTGGCCCAAGGGGATGGATCGTCCATCACCTTTGGAACCAATGGAACGGTGCTGACCCTGAATGACCGTCATCTGGATCTCAGGTTTACCCCCGGAACCAATCAGGCAACCGACGCCACCTTCACCTATGTGGTCGTCGATGCCATCGATTCGACCCTCAACAGCGCCGCATCCACCGCGACCATCCCCATCACCGCCGTCAACGATGCCCCAACCGCCACCCAACCGGCGTCATTGTCCACCAATGAGGATACCCCGCTTTCGATCACCCTTGCCGGAACCGACCCCGAAAACGATCCCCTGACCTGTGTCATCGTTTCCGGCCCATCCTCCGGGACCTTGTCCGGCTCCGGGGCCAATCGGGTGTACACCCCGAACGCCAATTTCAATGGAAGCGATTCCTTTTCCTTCAAGGTCAACGATGGGACCGTGGACAGTGCCACCATCGCCGTTCCCATCACCATCGTTTCCGTCAACGATGCCCCGGTCGCAAGCAACGTCAGCGCCAGCACCACCAGCGGCCAGGCTGTCGCCGTGACCCTCGCCGCCACCGATGTCGAGGGCAACCCACTCACCTATTCCCTGGTGACCTCGCCGTCGCATGGAACACTGTCGGGTTCGGGGGCCAATCGGACCTATACCCCTTCCGCCTCCTGGTCGGGAACGGACACCTTCACCTATGTCGCCAACGACGGTACCACCAACAGCAATACCGCCACTGCCACCCTGACCGTCACCTCTTCAAGTCCCACGGCCATCGGTACCTGGCTGCTCAACGGCAATGCCAACGACAGTGTCGGTTCCTACCATGGCACCGTCACGCTTGCCACCCCGACCGTCAACTATAATGGCAGCAGCAACAAGGCGTATCATTTTTCGAGCAGTGTCAACGATTATATAAATATTCCACTGGATCTCAACGCCAATGTCCTGCCACAACTGACCCTGACCGCCTGGGTCAAGGCGGATACGCCAACCGCCGGTCGGCAGACGATTCTTTCCCACGATAATGGTGGTTATGACCGGGGAATGGGTATCGATCTGGTCAGTGGCAACGGCAAGTGGACCACCAACACGGGCGCGGCGGGGAGCGGCGTGTTGCTCTCGACCGAAAATGTCTCCACCGGCTGGACGTTTCTGGCCTCCGTCTACGACGAAGCCGCCGATACCGTCAAACTTTATGTCAATGGTTCCTTGTCCGCCACGGCCAGTACCAACATGTTGATGTATCCCGGTCTTTCCTACTTTCACTTGGGAAAGAATCCGACCTGGGGGGAGGCGTTCAACGGGTCGATCGACAATGTGCGCATCTACAACCAGGCACTGACCGCCGCGGACATCAACACCTTGTTCAACCAGGGCGTTACCGACCCGATCGTCCTGGATCTTGATGGCGATGGCATCGAGCTGTTGTCCGCCACGACCCAGGAGAACAAATTTTCAATGTCACCCGATGGGACGGTCACGCCGCGGACCTGGGTCCATCCCGACGATGGTTTTCTGGTTTTGGATCGAAATGACAACGGCCAGGTCGATGACATCACCGAGTTGTTTTCCAAGTATTTTTCCCCCGTGGCGACGACCGGAGGCGAGGCCTTGGCGACGCTCGATGCCAATGGGGATGGACGTCTTGACCCATCGGATCCCGGGTTTTCCCGGTTGTCGGTCTGGAAGGACCTCGATTCCGATGGAATCACTACCCCCGGGGAGTTGAGCCCCCTTTCCCAATGGCACATCGCCGCCATTTCCCTGGAAACCGAACCGGTCCATGCGGTCGTCGAGGGTGGATTGCTCCTTTCCCAGGGGACGATGGTGACCACGGAGGGGCAATCCCTTTCCTTTGTCGAAGTGGCCCTGCATGATCGCGAGGCGGAAGAACCAACACAGGAAGAGGACGCAACCTTCGAACAACAATTTTATACCCTGATGGAGTCGATCGAGGCCTCGGCCAATTCCGGAACTTTGCCCACGCCGCCATCCATGCCGGTTTTCGATTCATTGGAATCGGTCCATGATTCTCATGGAAGCTTTTGGCCCTTGGGCCTTGATGATCTGGTCGGTCCTGTCCCTTCCGAAATGACGACGGCTTTGGCCATGGATTTGCCCGATTCTGGCTGGGATGGGCTTCCAACACCGATCCTGCTCGATTTTTGACCGGTCTACGCGACCCTTTGACCTTGATCATCGGACGGGTGATCGGGGAGGGAAAAAAGAAAGGTGCTGCCCTGGTTTGGGGTCGATTCGACCCGGATGGATCCTCCATGGCGTTCGATGATCCGCTTGCACAGGGCCAGTCCGATGCCCGTCCCTTCGAAGCGGGCCTTGGAATGCAGCCTCTGGAAGATCAGGAAAATGCGTTCATGATGACGGGAGTCGATGCCGATGCCGTTGTCCGTGACCGAAAAAATCCATTGGGAAGCGTTTTTTTCCGCCGTGACATGGATGACGGGGGGATGTTCCCCACGAAATTTGAGGGCATTGCCGAGAAGATTCTGGAACAATTGGATCATCAGGGGCGCATCGGCCTGGAGGGTCGGGAGGGGGTCGCGGGTGATGGTGGCCTGGGATTCGCTGATCCACTGCGTCAGATGAGACAGGGCCTGATCCATGGCCTGATTCATGTCGGTGTCGGTGAAGGTGTCGTTGCGGGTCCCCATGCGGGCGTAGGTCAGCAGGTTGTTGATGAGTTTCTGCATGTGATGCGTGCCATCCACCGCATAGGCGATGTAGCGGTTGGCTTGTTCGTCCAATTGGTCGCGATAGCGTTTTTCCAGCAGTTGGACAAATCCGGTCACCAGCCGCAGAGGTTCCTGAAGATCGTGGCTGGCCACGGAGGCAAACTGTTGCAGATCCTGATTGGAGCGTTCCAGATCGCGGGTCCGTTCCGCCACCCGCCGTTCCAGATCCTGGTTCAGGGTGAGCAGCCGTTCTTCGAGGTCCTTGCGTTCGGAGATGTCTTCGATCACCGATACGAAAAACACCGTGTTTTTCTGGTCGTCGCGAATCGGCGAGACCGAAAGCATGACCCAGATCGAATGACCGTTCTTGTGCAACAGCCTGCGTTCCGCGGCATAATGGGTCATCCTGTCGGCGATCATTTCCCTTGATCGAAGCCTGTCCTGGTCCCGTTCGTCGGCAAGGGTGAGCTCCTGGAAATGCCGTGCCGTCAGTTCATCCCGGGAGTACCCGAGGATGTCGCAGTAGCGTTGGTTGAGCAGGAGAAAGGTTCCATCAGGGGCCAGATGGGCGATGCCGACCGCCGCCTGTTCGAAGGTGGCCTGGAATTTTCGCCGTTCCTCCTGGAGGGAGCGTTCGAACAGATGACGTTCGGTGACATCGCGAAAGATTCCCAGAATCATCCGGCCATCTCCCAGATCGGTCACCCCGGCGCAGATTTCGACGGGAACCTCGCCGCCGTCCCGCCGCACGATGAAAACACCCGAGAGCAGCCCTTTTCCTTTCTGGACGTGTTCGCGAAAAAGTTGTTGGTAGCGTTCGATCTCATGGGGCGGATGAAGGGCGGTCTGGTGCATGCCGATCACTTCGGAGACGGGACGCCCCAGGAGTTCACCCGCCTTTGAATTGGCATCGACGATGATTCCCGAGTCGGCATCGGCGATGAGGATGGCGTCGTTGGCCGATTCGACGAGAAGACGGTATTTTCGTTCGGAACGGACGAAGGCTTCGTGGGCCTTTCGGGCATCGGTGACATCGCGAACCATGAGCAGGAAACCGGTCGTGCGGTTTTCGCGGTCGAGGATGGCGGAGACCCGTGCATCCAGAATGCGAGGTTCTCCGTTGATGGTCTGCCCGATGGAAAAGGAATGGTGGCCGTGGCGGCGGACTTCTCCGATACCGTGGGCGAGGCGCTGGGGGGGGACTCCCAGTTCCTGGTGAATGGCATCGACGGTGTGTCCCAGGACGGTGGCGGCGGCACGATCGAAAAGGCGTTCCGCCTCGGGGTTGAAATATTTGATACGAAAATCAAGGTCGGTGGCGAGGATGGCCAGATCGGTGGCGGTGCGCAGGATGTTGTCCAGGGATACCGCTTTTTCCTCCAGGGCCAGGCGGGCTTCGATCAAGGCAGTCCTGCCCTGGCGCAGGGCGGAGGTTTCCATGAGTTGTTGCACCATGGGGGTGGCGATGCGGAAAAACAGGGAGGCCCCGGCGAGGATGACCAGCATGCCGATCCCGGCGACCACCAATCCAGCCTTGAAAAACGGCCAACGAATCTCCGCCATGTCGATTTTGGCGACGATTCCCATCCCGAGGATGGGAATCGGTTCATGGGCGGCCAGTACCGCGACGCCACGATAATCCAGTCCGATGAGGACCCCCGAACGCCCCATCAAGGCCTGCCGCATTGGTTCGCCACTTTCGGAATCGAAGGGAACCCGGGCGATTTTGTCATGGTTGCTGTGCCTTTGTTTGAGGGTGAAGACAATTTCCCGGCCTTCCATCCGGGCCATGGCGAATTCGCCGGTCTCGCCGAATCCTATGAATTTGTCGTGCGCCTCTCTGAGTTGGGCCATGGTCGCTTCGATCATCTGCCGTCGCGACCGGATTCCCTGGAAAATGGCCTGTTCCCGGGTATGGTTGGCGATGGCATCGATCAATCCGACGCGGCTTTTGACGAGTTCGGTCAGGCGCAACCGGTTTTGTTCGAACGATGTTTCATAGAGGATGACGATCGAAATGCTGCTCAAAAGGATGCCGACTGCCGCCATGATGCCGACCAGAAGGACGAAGCGCGCCAGTTGGGGGTTGCCTGGGGAGGGGATCATTCCAGTTCGCTCGGGTCCTCGGGGAGGGAAAACCGCATGAGTGTCCCCTGGGCCTCGCCCGGTTCGACCCAGATGCGACCGCCATGACGTTCCACGACCCGTTTGCAGATCGTCAGGCCGATGCCGGTTCCCGGAAACCGGGAACGGGGATGGAGTTTCTGGAAGATGAGGAAAACCCGTTCGGCGAATTGGGGGGCGATGCCGATGCCGTTGTCACGGATCGAAAAGATCCATTTCGCCCCTTCCCGGTGGGCGCCGATGTGAATTTCCGGGGTTTGATCACCCTGAAATTTGAGGGCATTGTCGAGCAGATGGCGAAACACCTGGAACAGTTGTCCGGGGTCTGCGTGTACGATGGGGAGGGGATCGTGGGTGATCCGGGCCGAACGGGTGGTGATGGTGGTGTTGAGCGACTGGAGCGTCTGAAGGAGGATCCGTTCGCAGTCGGTGGGGACGATGTCGCCGGAGTGGGTGCCGATCCGGGAAAATTCAAGCAGACTGTCGATCAGGGCCTGCATGTGGCGAACGCCATCGGAAACGAAATCGATGTAGCTGTCCGCCTTGGTGTCGAGGGCGCCACGGTAGCGCCTGGCCAGGAGTTGCACATATCCCGAGACGAGCCGCAGGGGTTCCTGGAGGTCATGGGAGGCGGCGTAGGTGAATTGTTGCAGTCCCTGGTTGGATTGTTCCAACTCCCGATGCAGCTGGCTGTTTTTTTGTTGCAGGGTTTCGTTGACTTCCTTGAGGGTTCGCAGACGTTCTTCCCGCTCCACGAGCCGTTCCA
Source organism: Magnetococcales bacterium (assembly GCA_015228815.1). NCBI lineage: Bacteria > Pseudomonadati > Pseudomonadota > Magnetococcia > Magnetococcales > Magnetococcales bacterium. Next base: position 94,032 of record JADGCV010000009.1, read on the forward strand.
TGATCTGCCTGAAATCGGTTTTGGCCTGATCCCGCTGAATTTCGAGGGAATGAAGATCGAGGCAGGCGCGGATCTTGGTGAGCAACAGGGGTTCCTGAACGGGTCTGGGAACCAGATCGAAACGATGCGGACCGGGTTCCAGGGTGGTTCCCAAGGCACGATGGGGGTCGGTGACCAGGTAGAGAAGACAGGGGGGGTGGGATTCGTTGAGGGCATTGAGGTCGCGGGCGAATTCGTGATGTCCTTCGAGCCATCGATCTCCGTCGAGGATCAACAACGCCAGATGATGCCGTGCGGCGATCTCGATGGCATGAGCCTCGGAGTGGGCGGAAAGGATTGTCCCCTCGATACGCCGGCGCAGCAGCGAGAGAACTTCCTGGCTTCCTTCGCGGGTTTCGCCAAGCACAAGAAGAACAGGAGGTTCGGGGAGCGTGGTTTTGGGGTGTGGACGATCGAGGGAGGATGCGTCCTCCCTGTCATGGGAGGGGGTCGGGTTGCCGCATGAGGTTTCTTCACCGATGCGTTTTCTGTCCGGTGGCCTGCCTGAAACAGGGATCGATTCCTGACGATGCATGCGGACCACCTTCGACCAGGGAAAAGGCAGGTTTGGCGAGAATGATTCATGGCCGGGGTTCATGAATACCGGAAAATTCCAAACTCCGGGCCATTTTCCGCCAAGTGAGGAACTCTGGCAAGAGAAAATAAGTTAAATCAATTATTTTCGTAGGACTATCCCTTTGTCGCGCGGCAGGCGATAGGATTGATGCATCGAACGTGATGCAAATGATCATGTCCTGAAGTGTCGCGTGAAGTGGCAGATCAGAATGCGTCCGTCCGCGACATCTGGAAATCCGAAATGGAAGTACATTCGATCAATGTTTGGCCTGAATTTGACATGCCATTCACAAAAGAAAGTTCGACCACCGAATGAGGTTTTTCTTTCGTCCATCGCTTTGCGGTTTCCGTGCGTTTGGGGTGATTCCCTGGTAGTGGGGAAGCCGATCGCCGCCGAGAGGACCTTAACCAAGGCTTCGTCGGAATGTTCCAGGCGAATCCTCCGGCCCTGGTCATTGAGGATTGCCAGGGCGGTACCAACCTTATGTCGCAGGATACGATAGGGCTCGTCAAACCGATCGAACTCCCTGGCAAGGCCCGGTTTGAAGGCCAGCTGCGGAAAGGAACGGGCCGCATGTTCGATGAATTCATCCTCCGGGCAGTCAACCAACTCCGGAACGGCGCGATAGCAGGTCATGAGCGACTGTTCGTCCGTGACATCCCATGGAGAATCGCTGTCATTTCCCAACAGGAACAGACAGCCCGCTGCTTCTTTCCTGGAACGCCAAACTGCCATTCGCGCCACCGTCGGTCGTGCCGGTTCATCAAGGTCTTCAAGAGCACGGCACCGGTCAAGCTGTATCATCAAGGCATTTTGCAAATCGCGATCCAAAGGACTCTCGGCGGTAAAGAGAACATCCACCATGCGCATTCCCGGAACTACCATCGTTTCGTAAATAGCCTTGTCTTTCCATAGGATACAGCCATCTTTCCTGGCCCGGTCGAAGAGTCGGGAAAAGGATTCCAGGCTTTGGGTGACATCAGGTCCGGATCCGCCGGCCCAGGTCATGCGCACCTCGTCAATGGCCAGATGGACTGGAATCATGGTTTTGCCGTTCTGGCATCGATAATTCGTCGCAGGTCGATTTCACTTTGATCAAAGAACCTGCCGGGGTATTCGGACAGACCACCCGATGCCGTCATGGTGATGGAATGGTGGCGTAATTCATCATCGTTCCGATCTAAAAAGTGGAACTGGGCCTCCCTGGATTGGAAAGGATGTTCGGGGTGAACGGCAGCCAGACGAATGCCGTTGATGATGTGGTCGCTGTGGGTTTCGATCACCACCTGGATTCCCTGGGCCGCAAGACGGGCAAGAAACTGTCCCATCGCCGATTGTGCCGCGGGGTGCAAATGGGCTTCCGGACTATCGACGATGAACAATGATCCAGGACGGGCCAGTAACCCCGCCACCACGATGGGCAAACAGTAGGTCAAGCCGAAACCGGTATTTGCCGGACGGACCCAATCATTCCGATACCCCCCTTGCAGATACCGCAGTCCTACCGCATCGAGTCCGGCGCAGATTTCCACCCGAAGCTTGACCCGGGGGACGAATTCGCTCATCCATTGCTCTACCTGTATGCTCAAGGTACTCAGAGATTGGGTACGTGGGTGGCGCAGTGCTTCCAAAACCGCGCTCTTTCCAAAAATGCGCAGGACCTCGGCGATGTTTTCGCCATGACACCCCAGGGCCAGATTTGCATCGGGAACGGAACCGAACATCTGAACATCTTCAAGGTTATCTCTCAGTGCCGACAGGTAGGTGAAAAGACCTGGAGTCCGATCGATCAAGAATGATGGCGGGTTGGTCGGGGCGTCCTCGCAGTGGAGAAAACGGTCCGATAAATTCAAGGACTTCAAGATAAAGACATGTGTTTCAACTGTTTGATCTCTGTTTTCCTCCATGGCAATCGTGATTTTATCACGCGACTGGTTCCGGGTAGCAAATATTTCCCCGGCGCTGCCAAGGTTCAGGCCGAACGGTCCATTCAGAGGTACGACTGCCTGATGGGACCGGGACGTTGCCTCGGTTTGGGCCAGTGTCGCAAGGCGGCCAAGAAGAATGGCCTGGAGAATGGAACTTTTCCCGGAGCAGTTGGTTCCGGTGAGAACGGTGAGTGACCGAAATGCAAAACGAATTCCACCAATTCCTTTGAAATCGGTGCATTGCAAAGCAGTGATCATGACAGTCCCGCTTGCAGGAGTTTCTGGACCTTGGTGAATCGTTCCTGTATCTGGGAGTACTTTCCGGTACCGGAAGTGATGGCGCTGATGAAATTATCATCGTCGGTCATCAATCGGCGCGCATCTTTGACGACCTGGGCGGTATGTTTCTTGAGCCATGTGGCGTTGACCCTGGTCAACATCACCGACCAGACATCGAACAGGGCGCGATTGAACGGGTGGATTTCGTCGGAGTGCGTGTACCATTTCCGGAAGGCATGATCTTCCCCGAAGAGTTGGAGTGCCTGCTCCATGGCGAACGAAAATCCGCGTTCGAGTTCGTCAAGCCTGCGATCCGGAACCTTGGACGGATTTCCCAAATCATGCACCGTCCGGGTCAGGAGGTCATCGATCCCGTTCATGTGCGAATAGTCTGAAATATTTTCAAGCCCCCTGAAGGCGCAGTGGCGTAATACCACTTCCCGATCGACCATGCGAACGTGGTCCTTGAGTTTGCTTCTTGTTACCTTGTGAAATGTCTCATGTGAACAAAGTTTTGCCAGGAACTCCCGTGTGCGGGGTTTGCTGATGCAATGACGGATTTCCTGGGGATTGAGCGGTGTCCCACCCGTATTGAGACGTCGAAAAATATCAAATTTGACCTGGTCTGGGGTCTGTGGATCGATGACGTTGACGGCCAGGGTCGTACTCATGAATCGCCGTGACCACAAGGATTTTTCCAATTCGGAAAAATACTTTCCTTGCAGTTCATGTTGTAGATATTCCAGCCGATCCAACGCAAACTCGTTCTTGCGAAAGGAACGGATCGTGGAGAGCCGTTGCACCCCATCCACGACCTGCAACAGCCCTTCGCCATCGGCGGAACAATAAAAGACCGGCAGGGGAATGCGCAACAGGATCGACTCGATCAGAAGGGATTGCTGATCCTTTTGCCAGACGCGACGCCTCTGGAAGTCGGGAGCGATATCCATCTCCCCCTGGTCGATCATGTCCAGAATCTGGCGAATGGAATACGGTTTGCTGTCAACACGAATCTTGTTTGGGTCGTAGGGCTTGGTGAGATCCTGATCGAGGATGCTGGAGGACTCCTCTTCGACACCGGTGTCCTCATTCTCATAATATTCCTTCCTTACTTTTTGTTGTTTCATGATCAACCGCTCCCAACTTTTTTATCATGAGTTTGTATTTTCATGGATTCATGTTGATTTATTTAAATAAATATCACATCCTACAATGGTTCTGCATTTCGATGCAAGCCAGGAAGTCCACAAGAAATGAGCGGCGCGGACTCGCCGGTACGATAAGAAGAGTAAAAAAATAGACCTTATCCAATCCAGGGGACTTGGCGGCAAGGAGATCCTCGGTCCGGGAGGCTTTGATTTTCTGAAATGCCACAGCCGTGGCAAATCACCTTGTCAATTGATTTGAACTCTGTTAAGCCATCGAGGGTCGAAAAAGAGGTTGGATGGGGTTTGAATCGCCACAGGGGCTTCCTGCATCGGTGTCGCGCAGGATGGTAACGAGCGAGGATGATCGAGGCCATGGAACACCGTACCAACGTACTTCTGGTCGAGGACAATCCGGCGGAAGCGGGATTGATCGAGGAAATGTTTCTGGATCATGGCACGGGGAAATTCACCCTGAGTCATGCCGGAGAATTGGAGACTGCCCTGGAATGTCTTGAACGGGATGTCTTCGATGTCGTCTTGTTGGATCTCAATCTTCCCGACAGCATGGGGTTGGAAACGCTCGACCGTCTCCAGTCGCGTCACCGCGATCTGCCGGTGGTGGTCCTGACGGGGATGGCCGATGAAGAGACGGCGGTCCGCGCTCTTCATACCGGGGCCCAGGAATATCTTGTCAAGGGGGATGTGATCGACGAGGGCAAGGTGTTGATACGCACCATCCGCTATGCCATCGAACGGAGTCGGGCCAGAAACGAATTACGCTTGAAGAATACGCTGTTGGAATCGAGCACCATGGCATTTCGCAACGTCGTCGAACACAATCGGGATGGCATCCTGGTGGTCGATTGCGGCGGAATGGTGCGATACGCCAATCCCAGAGTGGCGGATATCTTCGGTTGGAAGCAGGTCCGCGATGGTTTTTATTTCGGCTATCCGATGGCCGAGGGGGAATGTGCTGAACTGGACGTGGTCAAACCCGATCGTTCGACGGTCGTGGTCGAAATGAGTGTCGCCGATACCGAGTGGGAAGGGCAACCGGCCTTCGTCGCCTCCCTGCGTGACATCACGGAGCATAAGGCGACTGCCGAACGGTTGCGACTGGCACGGGATGCCGCCGAGAGGGCCAGCAGGGAAAACGCCCACGCCCGTAAATATCTTCAGGACATCGTCAATGCCTTGCAGCATCCTTTTTATGTCGTCGATGTCACAAATTATCGGGTCACCATGGCCAACGCCTACGTCATGGCCAACCACCAGGGGACGACCTGCCATGAATTGACCCACCAATCGGCGGTTCCCTGCGACCAGATCGACCATGTCTGTCCGCTGGCGGAAGTGGTCCGCACTGGACAACCGGCGGTCGCCGAACACCTGCATTATGACGACCATGGCCAGCCGCGCGATTACGAGGTCCATGGGATGCCCATGTTCGATGAATGCAACAAGGTGACCCATATCGTCGAGTATTCCCTGGACATAACGGCGCGCAAGCGGCTCGAAGATGAAATCCGTCTTGCCGGCACGGTGCTTGACAATGCCACCGAGGCGGTCATGGTGACCGACTCGACCAATCGGATTGTCATGGTCAATCCCGCCTTCACCAGCATCACTGGATATTCGATGGAGGAAGTTCTGGGAAAAACCCCGAATATTTTGCATTCGGGCCGGCATGATCGGGCCTTTTATGCGGCAATGTGGAAGGGGTTGCTGACGGAAGGCAAATGGGAAGGGGAGATCTGGAATCGGAGAAAAAACGGGGATCTCTATCCCGAATGGCTCTCCATCGCCACCATTCGCGATCAAAAGCAGGATGTGGTCAAGTTCGCCGCCATTTTCACCGACATCACCAAAAGAAAGGCGGACGAGGAGCAACTGCGATTTCTGGCCAACCATGACCCTCTGACGCAACTTCCCAACCGGGTTTTGTTTCATTCCCGGCTTGAATGGTCGGTGGCCCGCTCACGGCGGGACCGGAGTTCGATGGCACTGCTCTACATCGACCTTGACCGGTTCAAATGGGTCAACGATACCCTGGGCCATGTCGCGGGGGATCTTCTTCTCCAGGAAGCGGCGCGGCGTCTTTTTTCCTGCGTTCGCGAATCCGACACGGTCGGGCGTCTCGGTGGCGACGAGTTCGCGGTGATCCTGGCCGATCTCAGGGAATGTGCCGATGCAGGAAAGGTGGCTCGTCACATGCTTCAGGAACTGGCGCGTCCCTTTGATCTTGACGGGCGTCAGGCCTCCATTTCCGGCAGCATCGGCATTGCCTTCTTTCCCGACGATGCCCAGGAAATCGATCTTCTCATTCAAAAAGCCGATGCGGCGATGTACTACGCGAAACAGGCTGGAAAGAATACCTTTCATTTCCACGGGTCCGCCTCTTGAACCGTTGATCTGTCGGGGTATGGGGATGCGATTCCCAAAGATTTCGACTTGGCATTCTGCCCAAGAGGCGATTGTTCATGCGGAGAATGATCCGGGGTTGGGGATTGCGATTGGTTTGGTTGCCGATGCTTTTCCTTGCCGAAGGCGTCGCGGGGGCTTCGACTGTTTGTTTGCGTGATCGGGAGGTCGTTCGGGTGCGTGTCCGTTTCGAGGCAGCGCGTCCGCGATTCGACAATGATCAGAGCCGGGAACGAATCTCTGCCATGATGGTCCGGAAGACGGTGGGGGCCCATTCGGTGGGGCTGACCAAATCGGCGTTGTACTGGAAGGTTTCGGCACGCTTCATGACCGCTTCCCGTGGCGATCGGGAGGAGCGGTGCGTCCATTTGACCGAACTGACGCTCGATTATGGTTTTGGCGCGACTCCGGTATTCATCGATCGGCGCTATCCTCCCGGTGGCTGTCCCTACGAGACCATTCTGCGTCACGAAAAAGGGCATGTCGCGATTCTCGACCGTGAAGGGGGTGGGATGCGCGATTGGTTGCAGCGGCGGTTGTCCGCCATCGCCGCCGACATTCCCGCCATGGCGACGCGCTCGCCGAAAAAAACGGAACAGGAACTCCTGACCCGCATCGAAAACCAGACCACTCCCTTGTTCAAACTTCTCAAGGATCGCCTGACGGCGGCGCATGCCCGTCTGGATTCCCCGGAAAATCTGCGACAGACACAGAAACAGTGCAAAAAATGGTAACGGAGACGGCGTTCCCTTGATTGGAGAAACAAGGTACCTGGGCAGTTACAAACAAAGTCAAAACCCTGGGGGCAATCCCCCAGACCCCTTTTTTCTTTCAATAATTCTGGGCCCTGGGGGTACCTGGGCAGTTACGAATGTTCGCCAAAACTCTTGCCTGCGTCCATGAAAATCACATCGCCCCTTCTTTGGTGACCATGACAAGAGGCCGATGACATGATGATCCATGACGATCCGATACCAATGATTGTATCATCTCATGATCATCGTCTCATCATGGAGGACATTCATGGAGCAGATTCAAGAATCCATTCCAATCGTTCTGATCGATATGGCCGGTTTCTCCACACGAAACCGGGACACCAAAACCGATCATCTCAAACGTTTGCAACAGGGGATCCGGGAGAGCATCCAGCCCATGATTGGTTTTGCCGATCCGGAGCAGGTCATTCGCCGCCATGGCACCGGAGATGGTTATTATCTGTTCTTGAACGGTTATCCCATACCGGTGGCCCTGCGCTTCGCCTTGAATCTGGAAACTTTTTTATATGCGGATAAAAAACAACATTCGAGAGAGGAACCATTGCGTCTCCGGCTCGGGTTGACCCTGGGGGAGGTCGGATTGGTGGGTGATCAATATCTGGGAGACGCACTGACCCAGGCACAACGATTGGTTGACCACGATTGGATCAGGGAACTATTGAAAGAACGCCCGGATGATCCCCTGGCCCTGGTTGCATCGGCCACTTTTTGGAATCAATGGAACCATCATCCAAAAAAATCACATCCCAACCTGGCGTTTCCCGAAAACCGTCCCTGGATCGAAGAACAACTGATCGTCAAACATGGTGACGCCATTCCGTGCCGCATTCAGGTCGAAGAAGATATTTTTTCAAGGATCAAAAGAAAAATCCCCCCTTCGGTGTTCCAACCCCAACTCCAGGATTTGACCCCCTGGTTGCAATCGTTGCGTGACCGGACGCAGTACATCAAGATCAGCGGCATTGGTTCCGGTGGCGGACGCGGAAAACTGGCCAATCTGTATCCCATCGAGCAACTGTTCACGACGCTCAAAACGCGAGAAAGTCAACCTCGCGATTCCACGACCGGACCGGAGGCTGTGTTGGATCGCATTCGCGAGGTCAATCTGGCCGACCTCCTGCCCCGACACCGCCATCTCTTCATCGAAGGCCAGCCCGGTACCGGGAAAACCACCTTTCTCCATCTGGCTGCCGCCACGCTGGCCAAGGACCTGTTGGAAGTGGTCTGTCCCGAAGGCGGCACCTGGAGAAAACGTTATCTGGGAATGGATGATCCAGAACCATACACGCCACTTTTTTTGAAACTTTCTGAATTGGCCACCCTGTTGACCGACAGGAAAAGCGGTACAAGGGCCGATGATTGTGATCGTCTGTTGGACCTTTTGCAAACCACCCCCGACGCCAGTGAAGATCCGGCATGGCGCGATCATTGGCAACAATTGTTACGGAATGGACGGGCGCTCCTGCTCCTCGATGGGTTGGACGAGGTGGCGGATGACGCTGTGCGTGAACGGTTTTTTTCAATCGTTCAAAGCGCGAAAAATCGATGGAACAACTGCCGCATCATCGTCACCAGCCGTCCCTTCGGCGCGGAACGGTTGGCAGAGATCGGTTTCCATCGGGCCGTCATCGAACCGTTTGATGCCGAAGCCACGCAAAAATTTATCGGTCGCTGGTCGGCGGCCATCCATGCCACGGGGCAACAACCCGAGGGTGAAGCACGTCAGCATGCACAAAAACTGGAAGCAGCCATTCTGAACAGTCCTGCCATCCGTCTGCTTGCCGCCAATCCGGTCATGTTGACCTGTCTGTGTGTGATCCACTGGAACGAGGGCGAACTGCCCGAGGGACGGGCACGGGTCTACAAGGCGGTGATTCGATGGTTGCTGGGGAGCCGGGAACATTTGCGCAAGGAACGACACTATACCGACCGTTACGCCCTGGAGGCCTTCGCCGCCATCGCCCTGGCAATGATGGGGAGAGAAGAAGATGGAAAGAAGGCGATCTGCGACCTGGAAGAGGCGGCAAAGGTGGCGTGGCCCTTGTTTCGACGCCATTTCCCCACACCGCTCCCCGACCTGCGGCAGGTGCGGGATTGGGTCCGTTTTGAAGCGCTTCACAGTGGCATCCTGGAAGAACCTTCCAGAACCCGCATCCGGTTTTGGCATTTGACCTTTCAGGAATATTTGGCCGCCCAGGAACTGGCCTGGAAGAGTGATGAGGGCTGGTGGCAGGTGATCGAAAAACAACTGCTCAACGCCCAATGGCGGGAGACGGTCAACCTGTTGCCGGGAGTGCTTTTTGATGAAGGGGGAAAACGCCGGGTGGATGACCTTCTGTCCCAGGTATTGAACAAATATTCCGGGACCACACTGGTCGATGCCGCCCGGCAGGCGGGCATTCTGGGGCGCATCCTGGAACCGATGAAGGCGTATCAATATCAACCCGATCCGGAGATCCGCGGCCAGTATCTGGATGTCCTGAAACGTGCCACGGCCATATTCACCGTCGCAGGAGCACGGAAAGTGCCTGTTTCGGAACGCCTGTCGGCGGCGGAAGCCCTGGGCCAGGGGGGCGATTCGCGCCTTGCGGAAGATCAATGGCAAAACAACATGATCCCTGTCCCCGAAACCGACATTTGTTTGGGGAAGTATCTGGTCACGGTGATGGAATATCAACGATTTATCGAGGATCGCGGTTACGACACGCCCGATTTTTGGCAGGAGGAGCGCGCCTGGACTTTTCGCCAGGCGGAAGGATGGAGCGAACCGAGTGAATGGTTGGCACAACTGAACCATCCCAACCGTCCGGTAGTTGGGGTTTCGTGGTACGAGGCCTGGGCTTATTGTCATTGGTTGCACAAAAAAAGAGGGATCCCCTTCCATCTGCCCGAAGAAAAAGATTGGGAACGGGCAGCCACCCACCGACAAGGTGACTATCCCTGGGGACGGGAGCAACCGACTCCGGAACTGGCCAACTATGATGCTGGCAAGATTGACGCACCCAGCCCGGTGGGCATCTATCCCGCAGACAACGGCCCTCATGGCCATTGCGATCTGGCAGGAAACGTCTGGGAATGGAGTGCGAGTCCGTGGACGGAAGGTGGGATCGGTGATGAACGTGTCAAGAAGTACGGGCCACCGAAGGTGGTCAGGGGCGGGTCCTGGTTCGACCCGGCTTCCGGCCTCCGGGTCGGCCTCCGCTACGTCAGCCTTGCGGGCGGCCGCGGCGGCGTTCTGGGCTTTCGCCTCGCCGCCCCCGCCAGCCTTGGTTCTTGATTTTTTTGTTTTTTTTGATTTTCGGGTCCAGGGGGCGAAGCCCCCTGGTTTTGTAAAATGACAAAAAAATGTCTGTTTTTGTCATTTTGACTAACAAATGTGTCGTTTATACGGATATTTTGTCACTTTGTTGTCATTGTCATGGGCAATATGTCACTTTGTAAAGTGACAAACTGACAAAAGAGAGGAATTTGTCACTTTGGATCTGTCACTTTCCGAAGCGGCCATTGTTCTGGGCAAGACGCCCCGACAGATACGGTATCTGATCAAGTCGGGCACGCTGAAGGCCAAAAAAGAGAAGGGCTGCTGGGTCATCGAAGAGGGTTCCCTCCCCCTGTCCGACAGCCAGCGCCAGACCCTGGCCCGCCGCGCCACCACGGCCCGGGAGGCGATGGCAGAGGCGACCGCACCTGTGGAAAAGGTCATGGCCCGGGAACCGGTCGCCACGGAAAAGGGAGTGGCGTCCCGTGAAAAGGAAAAAGAGAAAAAAACCTACTCCGTCACCGATCTTCGGGCTTTTGCCCTGGGAGAGGAACTGTTCCGGGCCGTGGAACGCCACCTGGGTGGAGAAGATCCGGCCAAGATGTGCCTGTTCGAGGCGATGAAAATGCTTTGCCGGGGATGTCATGCCTTTCAGCCACCGCAAAAAGAGGCACGTTTTACCGAAGCCCGGGAAGCGGCGGCGGATGCGGTAACCTTTTTGCTCCTGACGGGAGAAGCCAACGATGCGATGCGCAAGGACCTGGCCCGACGAATCGAAGCGGAACTGATCCCCAAACTGGCCGCGCTCGCCGCCAGTCAGGAAAAACGATCCCGCAAAAAACGGCATGAAGGATTGACCGGCTTTTTTCCCGGTTCTTTTGGCCAATGACGCAGCCCGCCCCCATTCATGGCGATACCATGAAACTTGCCGCCATGGTCCTGCGGCTTGCCGATGTACCTGCGTTGAACCGGTCTCCCCTGGGACGCCGATTGCAGGAGGGGGTGTTGCGTCTGTTGGACCATGTCATCCTGGCCCTGGCCGGTTTTGACCGGAAACAACATCTGATCGCCGCCGACGCCGAACTGCAAACCTTGCGTGGACAGCTTCTTCTGGCCCTGGAAATGGAATGGTTGGAAGAGGAATCTTTTTTGGCCCTGGCTGAAATAGCCCATCAGGTGGGACGGCAGTTGGGAGGATGGATCAAGAAAACCCATGCGCAATCGGGTTGATCGGATGCATACAGGCTTGCCAACCGGGGCAAGGCGCGTTACCCTTGATCTCAGGGACGCTTCGATCCGCTTTTTCGCGACTGCGTTTATCTTTGGGTCATGGATCCCCAGGGGCGGGTCCTGGAACAACCCGGCTTCCAACCTCCGGGTCGGCAACCGCAACGACAACCTTGCGGGCAACCGCAACGACAATCTGGGCTTTCGCCTCGCCGCCCCCGCCAACACGCCGGACACCTCCGTCGTGCAGAAGCGCCCCGGGCGCAAAGGTTTGCGCCAAAACATTCCCTGCCTGCCCGTTCTCGTAGGAACGATCTTCCGAGCGTCCGGGCAGGCTCGATCCCAAAGGTCATAATGCGCCGGATCGCCAATCTTTTCGATGAACTCGTGTCTCCAATCAACCTTTGGCGGGCATGGTTGGAATTTCGCCGGGGAAAACGCAACCGCCCTTCGGTCATGGAGTTCGAATGGCAGGTAACCCGGGAACTTTTCTTCCTGCACCAGCAACTTGCGGAAGAGACCTATACCCCTTCGGGCTACCGGTTGAAGATGATCCATGAACCCAAGCGCCGTCTGGTCGCCGCCGCCCCGGTCCGGGATCGGATCGTGCATCATGCCATATACCGAGTCCTTTCGCCACTTTTGGATCCGGGATTGATTCGTGAAACCTGGGCCTGTCTGCCGGGACGGGGCAGTCATCGGGCGCAGATCGCCTGCATGGGAGCGATGGCAAGGTTTTCATGGCGGCTGGCCTTGGACATTCGCCACTATTTCCCCAGCATCGACCATACCCTCCTGATGGAACGGGTGATGGCCCGGCGCATCAAGGATCGGCGTTTGCTGGAACTGCTTGCAATCATTTGCCGCAGCGGCGATGGTCTGTACCGTCAACCGGAAATCGGCACCTTTCTGGGGTTTCCACCCGGTTTTCCACCCGTCGGTTGTGGTCTGCCCATCGGCAATCTGACCAGTCAATGGCAGGCGAACCATTATCTTTCCGGCCTGGATCATCATGTCAAACGGATCCTCAAAATTCCCGCTTATCACCGTTACATGGACGACATGATTTTTTTTTCGAACTCCCATGATCAGTTGCGGGAGACCCGGGAGGCGGTGGCAATCTGGTTGTGGGACCATCGCCGCCTGCACCTTAAACACCCGCACACCGCCATCCACACCACGAAGCGCCCCGTGACCTGGCTGGGCAAACGCATCAGCGCAACCACCATCAATCCCAGCCGTCGCCAGATTCGCAAAATGCAGTGCCGGATAATGACCCTGATCCGCCAGGGAGACGAAGCAACCATCCGTCATTCCGTCGCTTCCTACCGTGGGGTGTTGTTGTAAGGGAAAATGACACTTTGTCACTTTAGGATGACAATTTTGTCACTTTGTCTGTATAAAGTGACAAAAACAGGGGTGAAAACAAGGAATTTGTCACTTTGACTGACAAAAGCAGGTCCTTTTTGTGTCATTTTACAAAACCAGGGGGCTTCGCCCCCTGGACCCGAAAATCAAAAAAACAAAAAAAATCAAAGACCAAGGCTGGCGGGGGCGGCGAGGCGAAAGCCCAGATTGCCGCCGCGGAAGCCCGCAAGGATGACGAGGCGGAAGCCGACCCGGAGGCCGGAAGCCGGCGCTCCAGGACCCGCCCCTGACAGGATGAACATTCTGATCCCCTTCGGTCACAAGGGGATCCTTGGCTACAAATAAGGCACGTTTTTGATAAGCATTTGCATCCCAAACGTCCCGACACCATTCCCACACGTTGCCCGCCAGATCGAGATGCCCAAATGGACCCCGCCCTGCGGGGTATTGGCCTACGAGTGCCGGTTTGTCTCGTTGTTGGCCAAAGCAGGCATGCTCCAGGGTCGGGTCATCGTTGCCCCAGGGAAACCGGCGCCCATCCGTCCCGCGAGCGGCATACTCCCACTGCGCCTCGGTGGGCAGAAAAAACTCCTTGCCCGACTCTTTCGAAAGCCATTTGCAAAACTTCATGGCGTCGTTCCAATCCACCCCAACGACCGGTTGTTGCAGATCAGAATATTTTTTCTCCCGCCAAGAACGAGGTTCCCTGTGACCCGTATCCTGAAGGAAACGGCCATACTGTTGATTGGTGACCGGTGTTTCCGCAAGGTAGAATGGGGACAGTTGCACTTGATGTTTCGGCTTTGACCGATCTCCCAAATCATCATCTCCCATGGTGAACACGCCTCCCTCAACCCGAAGCATCCGCAGTCCTGGCAACCGTTCGTCAAGAAAAGAAAGAACATCCGACCGAACGGCGGGCGTCCCTGTCTTTTGCTGGCGATCAGGTACAGACGTTTGCTTGGTGGGTGGGTCTGGTGGATGCTGGGACAGTTCTCGAATACGCTTGTTCAACGCCCGGAAAATATTTTTCCGCTCCAGGGATTCCCACTGTTCCAGTGTGTGGTCAGGAGAGGCAAACCCCTGAAAACCGGCCAGATCGATGATCTTTTCCTCCCCGGTCTTCGGATCCTTAAAAGAAATCTTGGCAGCCTCTTCATCGAATGGACTGACAAACACCGGAAGGATCGTCAATCCCCTGTTCAAATGCGCGTCCAACAAAGGTGGCAATTCCTCGTTGTAAATGAATTCCGACGCAAGAAATGATTGCGAAATGAACAAGATTGCCGTGTTGGCCGCATCCATGGCTTCTTTGATTTTTTTCCGCCATTCATCTCCTGTTTTTATCTCCTTGTCGGTCCAGACAGCAACCAAACCATCGCGTTCCAATGTCTTCTTGAACGGAAGAAACTCCTTCAATAAAAGATCATCCTCATGACTATAACTTATAAAAATCTTAGACATGACCCACCCCAATCAATCAATATTCCTTCCAGTCAGAAAATATACGAGAAAAAGATGAAATATCCAACCCATGGAATGTTCCCTTGAGAACCAGGGGGCACCCTATCGATTTCCCGGAATTTCAACCGATGCGCGTTTTTATGGTTCATCACGATCGGAAGAAAGATCATCAATTTGAAAAACCGGTCGTGCAGCTGGGCAATGTCCATCCTGTCTCCGAATCATGCAACGCCCCTGGACCAGAAGATCAAAGACAAAAGCTGGCGGAGGCGGCGAGGCGAAAACCCAGAACGTCAATGTGGATGCCCACCACGTTGACGCCGCGGATACCGGTCCGAAGGCTGGAAGCCGGACCAAACCAGGACCCACCCCGAACAGGATGTAAATCCAGATTCCCTTCGGTCACGATGGGATCCTTGACCACAGGTGTGGCACGTTTTTTATAAACACCCGCATCCCAAACATCCCGACACCATTCCCAAACGTTACCCGCCAAATCAAAATGCCCAAATGGACCCCGCCCCGCAGGGTACTGACCTACAAGTGCCGGTTGATCTTGTTGTTGGTCAAAACAAGCATGCTCCGAGGTCGGATTGTCGTTGCCCCAGGGATACCGGCGCCCATCCGTCCCGCAAGCGGCATACTCCCACTGCGCTTCGGTGGGCAGGAAAAACTCCTTGCCCGACAATTTTGACAGCCATTCGCAAAACTTCATGGCGTCGTTCCAATCCACCCCAACGACCGGTTGCAGGTCGTTCGAAAATCGTTCATCCTTCCAATATTCTGGTTCCCGGCATGTTCGATTTGCCTCCAGGAAAAGACGATATTGCTGGTTGGTCACCGGGGTTTCCGCAAGATGGAATGGAGACAGTTGCACTCGATGGGCAGGCTTTTCATCATCGTATTCACCCTGATCATCTCCCATGGTAAAAATACCCCCCGGAACCGGCAGCATGCGCAGCCCTGGCAGCAGGTCAAACATGGACGGAGATGGTGGGTCTTGGGCGGACAGTTCTCGAATACGCTGGGCCAACGCCCGAAAAATCTCCTTCTGCTCCAGTGCCATGGTTCACCCCAATCGATCAATTGATATGCTTTCCGACCAAAGCATATACGAAAGGATGTCTGGATGTATATTCCCTGAATTCGAGCCGAAGGGTATTCTGTTCAGAAGGTCTGTCCAAGGAAAGCGGACATCAGATGGAATCCTGGATTGAAAGAGTGCGAGGCTGTTTTCAGGAGGGATTCATCGTAGGTTTGGTTGCCATCGGGGCAGATCCCCGTCCCGACCAGGGCAAAGGGGACCGGGTCGGAGTTGTGGGTACGCGACTGGATCGGGGTGGGATGGTCGGGAAGGGCCAGGGCGCGGTAGTTTCCATGACGCCGCAAAGCATCCAATATCGGCCCAACCAGACGGCGGTCAAAGTCCTCGATCGCCTGAATCTTGTAATCCAGCCGTCCTTCATGCCCCGCTTCATCCGGGGCTTCTACATGCACAAACATCAGGTCATGTCTTGTGAGACCATCAAGACATCCCCGGACCTTGCCTTCATAATCGGTATCCAACCATCCGGTCGCCCCGGGGACGTGAATCTGTTCAAAACCAATATGTGACGCAATGCCGCGCATCAGATCGACGGCGGAAATCATCCCACCTGTCTTGCCATGACAATCACGAAAGGAGGCCAGATTTGGCTTTCGACCCTGCCCCCAAAGCCAAATGGCGTTGGCCGGCTTTTTCCCCTGCGCCAGCCGCTTCCGGTTGACCTCATGATCCAGGAGAATCTTCCGCGATTGTTCCATCAACGAAAGGATCGGCGCCGAATCGGCGCCACGAGGCAAATAATTCGCCACATCCCGCCCGGAAATGTCGTGCGGCGGCGTGGTTTCAAGATTCTCCCCCCCACCGTGCCACACCAGCAAATGCCGGTACCCAACCCCAGGATGAAAACAAAACCGATCGCTGCCCACCCTGGAGTTGAGAAAACCAATCAGTTCTCCCCCCTCGGACGAAGAAATATGTCCCGCGGCAAAATCGTCCATGCGCCCGAAATGATCACCCAGGGTCACCAGATTGCAGCGCAGGGCCAAATCATCCTTCGCCAGGGTTACCCCCATGGCAGCCGCCTCAAGTGGGCTTCTTCCCGTATATCCCAGGGTCACGTCATAACCCAACACCCCAAGGTTGGCGACATCACTGCCCGGATAGTATCCCTCGGGGGTGTTCAAAGACCAGCCGCCAATCCCCTCCCGGACCATCCGGTCCAGGTTGGGGGTGTTGGCGGCCATCAGCGGGGTGCGACCATCAAGCTCGGGGAGGGGCCTGTCACTCATCCCATCCCCAAGCAGGATGACATACTTCATGTCCGGCATGTTCAACTCCGGAATCATTATTTCAGGAGGTCCTTCACGACATCCCGTTCCTTGCGCAGTTCGTCATGAACGGCATCAAACTTGGCCTTGGCCCAGGGGGTCATGGACAACCCTTCGACCACCTCGTAGGAACCATCACCCTTGGCACGAACGGGATAACCGAAGATCAAATCCTTGTCCACGCCATACTGGCCATTGGAACAGACCGCCACGGAACGCCAATCCCCGGCGGGCGTCGGCTGAATCAGGTCGCGCACATGATCGAGTGCGGCATTGGCGGCGGAAGCGGCACTGGAAGCACCACGGGCCTTGATGATTTCGGCGCCGCGATTCTGGACCGTCTTGAGAAAGGTTTCCTTGAGCCAGGATTCGTCGTTGATGACCTGGGCCGCAGGCTTGCCACCGATCCGGGCATTCTCGAAGTCGGGATATTGATTGTTGGAATGATTGCCCCAGACGGCCATGTTGGTGACCGCCGACACGGGCTGACCCGATTTTTCGGCCAGAAGGCTCTGGGCGCGGTTCTGGTCGAGGCGCATCATCGCCGAAAAACGATCCTTGGGGACATCGGAGTTTTTCATGGCGATCAGGCAATTGGTATTGCAAGGATTGCCGACGACCATGGCACGGACATCATTGGCGCCGCGATTGAGCGCCCGGCCCTGTCCAACGAAAATCGGGCCGTTCTCGCGGATGAGATCACCACGTTCCATCCCCGGTCCTCTGGGCTTCGCACCAACCATGAACACCCAGTTGATACCATCGAACGCTTCATCCGCCTTGTCGGTCAGGTCCATTCCCGTCAAAAGAGGAAAGGCACAGTCGGCAAGTTCCATGGCCACCCCTTGCAGGGCTTTCATGGCGGGGGTAATTTCCAACATTTTCAGGTGGACGGGACGATCCTTCCCAAAAACCTGACCAGAGGCAACACGAAACAAAATGCTGTAGGCAATCTGCCCGGCAGCGCCCGTTACAGCGACTCGAATTGGATTGGTCACGAATACACTCCTTGTCAATGGTTGATGCCTGATCACGCAGTTTGCCCGAGGATGATCCGGATGGCAACCACTCAAACAGTGCCGTTGCGACTTTTTTTGTAACTGCCCAGACCCCTTTTTTCTTTCAATAATCTCGAACCGGGGGGGTGCAGTTACCTTTTTTTCTCACCCGGCAGGGACTCCTCGATCATCGATTCCGCCCCGGTCCGGTCTCCCGACAGGTATCGGTCCAGCAGGCCCCGGGCAAAAAGCCCTTTCCAGAACCGGCCACGCTGGTCCAGGTCAGCGAACATCGGCGCCACCCGCCGTCGCCATTCGGAAAACCATAGCGCCATTTCTCCAAGATGATCAGGAAGCTGCGCCGCGATCCGTCGTCCAAGCCATCCCGAAAGGGCCGGCCCCGTGCCACCACTGGCAATGGCGACACAGATCGGTGGCCGGGAAATCAGCGCTGGCCAGATGGCGCTGCAAAACTCAGGTTGATCGACCACGTTGACGAAAATGCCCCGTCGTTCCGCCTGCCGACGAATCTCCCGATTGATCGGGGCGCTTTCATGGGTACTGACGACAAGCCATACCCCTTCCAAATGCCCAGGCACGAACGAGGCGCCAACCCAGGTGATCCGTTCCCGTACCGTTTCAGGCCAGGAATCGATCATTTCCGCCGGCGCGACAAGACGCAACGACGCCCCGGCGTCCAACAACAACGTCCCCTTTCGCGTCAATTCCTCTCCCGAACCGACCAGCAGGCAGTCCTTGCTTCTCAGGTCAAGGAAAAGGGGCAGAAAGGTGTGTCCCATGATCGTATCCGTCATCAACCGGGAGAACATTGACAAAAGAAACCATGAACGGTATGCAGCGGCACGGAGGATCGATTCAACGAGATTCCCTCCAACCTCCATCACGAAAACACCAAGGACCACCATGCCACCACAACCGATCAAACCACTCGATGTCCGCGGCTTTCCACCACCGCAACCCATGGTCATGATCCTCGAAGCGGTCACCTGGCTGGGCGCCGGATCATCCCTGGAGATCCTCCACGACCGCGTGCCCCATCCACTCTATCCGCGGTTGGCGGAACGTGGACTCCTCGTCCAAACCCGGGAAAACGGCGATGGCACCGTCACCCTGATCATCACCCGTCCCCACCAGCCCTGATCCCGTTGCGCTTGCGTTCGCCTCAGCGACCGCCACCGGGAAACAGCCCCTCAAGATACGTCTTGAGGTCGCGATTGATCGGCATGAAATAGACATGTTGCCCATGATCCGCGGCAAAAGCCATCGCCTGGTGGGCAAAATGAATGTTCCACGCCTCCGTGGGCACGAACGAACGGGGAAAAATCGCCAGATTCCGTTTCTCCCAATACCCCTGTGACTGCCGCGTCGTCACCGGAGAAATCCCCCAATAGACCTCCATCCCCTGCAACAGTTCACCATAAATGTCCATCAGGCGCGGATCGAAAAAGGGCTGGGTGAAAAACCCCACGGCCCCGGCATCGATCTTTTCGCGAACATAGGCCATCTCCGCCTGAAATCCAAAACGGTACGGATCAATGGCCCCATAGACCGCGACCTCGGGCATCTCGCGCCGAAACTTGCGGATGATATCGACCGCCTTTCCCCGGTATTGCGGAAAAAATGGATCGGGATGAACATCACCCGTCACCACCAGGACCCGGTCGATCCCATGCGCCCGCAACAATGGCGCCATCGGCAAGGGGGCGTCGGGGTCGATGTCCCGCGCCCGTATGTGGGGAATGGCCATGGAAAAAAAAGACCGCGCCACGGCACACCCCTGCCACGAACGCAGTTCAAACCGCGGCAGATCGGGAATGTTGATCCGATCGACCGCGGGAAATCCTTGTTTCAACAATTGAAGTTCCGCCGTCAAGGATTCCGTGTCCCGAGGGACCAGTTCAAAGGAAATCATCACTCCTCCCATTCACCCGACAAACCATCCCATGTTCCATAAACCCCCACCCACTTGTCGCCTACGCCAATCCTCTTTGTCAACCGGCAACCGCAAAAACGGGACCCGTGAGAAAACACCTTGTAAAAGATCCGTATTATCAATAAGTTCCAAAATTTGATAATTTTGTGAGTATTTTTCTCGTCACCGCTGTCACAGTGGAAGAGAAAAGGATGGCGATATATCCTATTTTTTTCCCAATAACTCTTTCAGATTTTCAAATGGCGTGTATCTGGCAACCTCTTGTTCCTCTTTTTCGAGCGTGATACCTTTGTTCAATTGGAATTCCACTTGGCGAGAATGTTCGTTGTCGTGACAGTAGATGCAAAGATTCTCCCAATTACTGCCATCGGATGGGTTGTTGTCATGATTATGGTCCTTGTGATGTACCGTCAATTCCGTAATATTGCCAAGGTCGAAAGCGCGGCCACAACGGGCACAGACCCACGGATGAATCCGCAACGATTGTTCCCGATATCCGCTCATCCGTTTATCCCGCTGTCCGATCGCTCCGCCAACCAGACGCTCCATCGCCCGCTCCCGCTCTTCGGCATCGCGACTCTTGGGCGGTTTGGGTCGTGGAGAAAAACTTTTCCTTTTCATGGTGGGTCTCCTGAACAAATCTACCAAAACGGAAGGGTAATGGTTCGCGCCATCGACTGGAGTGGCAATCAAGGAAAATCCGGTGATTCCACAGGAATATAATGATTGATAACAGATATTTATGTTCATTCACTTTCTCCCCTGGCCGCCCCGGTTATCGTGCGGGCAACCCCGGAAAAAATGACCGGACTATAAACAGGGGCACTTGAAATTGGAGAAAAAGAGAATTATTTTCATCTCTGGTTGATCGGCAAGGCCGGAACCGAAGCGTGGGTCCCGACCACGGTTGCCACGGTGGCAGCCAAACCAGGGAATGGCCGGAACATCGGTCATCCCCTTGAACCTCGATCATGCCACGAATTGTCGGACCAAGGGTGTCGCCACCCCGTGTCCGATCATGCCAGCAATGCCCGGGTGACAATACATCACACCCGAGCCGGGTTGGCAACAGGGGCCCCTCTCGAATGGATATCATTCGATCCCTGGCACGGACAGCAGAAAAAACGATCAAAAAGGTAACGGAAAACCCATTTCGGAGGTATCATTCCACCATGACGATGACCAACACTCTCAGCGAACGAATTCAACTGGCCAGAAAACACGCGGGACTGACACAAAAAGAGCTGGCCGACAAGGTAGGGATCAGCCAGACAGCGGTTCACAAGCTGGAGTGCGGTCGCTCGCGCTCCTCGCGCCGTACCGTAGCCATTGCCCTGACCTGCGGCGTCGATCCCATCTGGCTCGACAACGGTCGCGGCGAAATGGCCCTTCCCGGCGCCGCCGCCTTCGCCGCCGAATTCAGCGGCGTTCAGGAAGAGGGCGAAACCTATCGCACCTATCCCTTGATCGCCCGCATCCCCCTGATCTCCTGGGACGAACTGGCCAAGTTCTGTGGCGAGTCCGAAGAAAACTTCAATCCCGATGTCGCCTCCTGGATCCCGGTCGCCCCCCGGGCCAGCGATCGATCTTTTGCCTTGAAGGTCCCCGACGATTCCATGGAACCCGAATTCTACGAAGGGGAGGTCATCATCGTCGATCCCACCCGCAAGGGGTCTCACAACCAGTTCCTGGTGGCTCGCGAAGGGACCAACCGTCCAACTTTCAAACAATTGATCCTCCACGGCAACCAAAAATACCTCAAACCCCTCAATTCCCGCTATCCCCTGATCGAAATCAAAACCGAACTTCAAGTTTGCGGCGTCGCGGTTTGCAAGTACAAGGAGTATCAATAAACCCGGCATGGGGAACATTTTTCGACCAGGGCAAGGATCGGAAAATCCCAAGGAATGCCGTCCCCATTCTTTTTCCGGAGAGGGGACGGCATTTTACACGTTTCATCGAAAATTCTCCGGGTTTAATTATTGAAATAATTAAACCCGGGGGGTATCGCTTTCCCATCCAGAACCGCCAGCGCCATGGATCTCAGAATGGAATTTTGTTGAGCAATCCATCCAGCCCCTTGGGAACCACCTGTTCCAACACCCGATCAAGCCCCTTTTCCTGCAATTTTTCCCTGAGGCCATCGTCCATTTTCTTTTCGAGTTTCTTTTCGATCTTCTCGATGATTTTCTGTTTGGCCTCTTCCTTGACATTCTCCTTGATCAACCCTTTCAGATCGACCTGATAGCGGGGATGGGTCGGGGTTCCGGAAACACGAATGGGAACGGTGATGTTATCAAGTTCCCCGATCGGTTTTCCGCCCTGGCCGACCAGCGAACCGACCACGGCGGCCCGGATGCGATAATTGACCGAATCCTTTGGCAAATCGGCCTGTCCCTCGCCCCCGACCCGCAGCAGCGGTGATTTCAGGTTCAAATCATCGTTGGTGGCAACACCGTTGTTCCAATTGACCGTCGCCGAAAATTCGGAAAAATCGGTCTGTTCCGCCTTTGCATCCGATTCCGGAGGCATTCCCTTGACCACCTGGTAGGCGGTGCGGATCATCCGGGCAATATTGATTCCCTTGATCGCGCCATCGCCGAACTCGAAACGGACCTTTCCGTTCAGGGACCGCTTGATGGCGTTCGCCTCCAGGCCCCGGAAAGCCAGATCAGCCGATCCATCCGCCTTGCCGACAATCCGATCCACCCCGGTGACATCGGCGAGAAACGGTCCCCCCTGAACCGAATCAAGCGCCGCTTTCACGACAGTCTTGGGTTCGGCGACGCGAAAATCGGCATCGATATCAACCTTCACCGTTCCCTGGTACAGCTTCGCCACCAAAGGATGGACGCGCAATACCCCCTTGTCGGCGGTCAGGGTCATGACGGCATCGGTCAAACGGACATCGAATGCCTTGAGCCGCCCCAAACGCAGCGTTCCTTTCATGTCGGGCAGCCCCATCGTTTCCCCCGAGGTTCCCGGCGCCGCGACCACCGATTTTCTTGCCGCCGCCGTGTTTCCTTTATCTCCCGGAAAACCTTTCGCTTCCTTCCGTTCGACCACCGCCTTTTCCTCCGGATCCCGATAACGATCCAGATCGATGCCATCCACGTTCAAATCGAAGACCAGTGCCAGGGGGGCGAAACGGAGGATTCCCATGGTACCGGTCATGCGGCTTTCATCCAGGAGAAGTTCCATGGCGTCAAGCGTCAGATGGTCACCCGCTCCCTTGACGGATGCCGCCAGGGATACCTTGCGCAAGGCCCGAGGGTCGCGGGTTCGTGGCGGCTGGCGATGGAGTTTGGCGAGGAGTTCAGCCAGATTGAATTCATGAATCCGCCACGTCCCATCCCAGGTCGGATGTTTTCCAATGCCGGCCACCTTCATTTCGGCGTTCATGCGCGCCCCCGCCAGCAGCACGTCGATTCCCGAAAGATCCACCGTCCCCTTCTTCAGATCGACCGCCACCCCTCCCGACAGAGTGCCCGCCAACGTACCCCCTCCCGCGTCTTCGTCCTGATAGGAAAGGGCAAGGTCCTTCAACGTGGTCCGCACCTGGGGACCGTCGAGGAGGGTGGAAATCTGGACGGGCCCCGCCACCTGCACGCGCCCTTTTCCGGCAACCCCTCCCGCGATGGTGATTTCCAGGCGGGTGGCCTGGGTGGACACCTCGCCGTTTTTGAGATCCGCTTCGACCCGCCCCGTCAGGTCGAGCCTGCCCAGCCCCCCGCCAAGTGACTTGTCCCGGGTTTGGAGTGACAATCTTGAAAAATCAGCCGCATAATGGCGCCGTTGCGGATCGACCGTAAGCTCGAAGGTCCCATCGATGCTTTCGATTCCTGCAACCGCTGTCCCCTCGGTGTTCTTCAGGGAAACCTCGAACGGCTTCAAAAGCACCGTCCCCCCCTTGAGGTGGGTTGCCAACGAACCGGCCAGCCGCCCCGAAAGCCGGCCCCCGCCGACGACCGGACCACGGGCATCGACACTGCATTCCCTGAACACCCCCTGAAGAGTGTCGCCACCGGCAGGCATGGTCATGCGCGCCTGACAGCGCATCGTGGATTGGCCATTGGCGCCCAGAAAACCATCACGCACCCGCAGGGTCATCCCGGAAAGATCCATGACCAGAGGACCAGCCCCTCCCTCTTTCATGTTCCAGGCGATCGAACCCGTCGTCTCGACCCGACCGTTGTCCACCATCGGACCATGAACGGAAAAGGAAAACCCCGAAAGATTCCCTTCCAAAGCGCCGGTTTTCATGGCCAACAAGGTTTCGGCATGAAACCGGAGTTCGCCGCCCCCCGTCTGGAACGCCCCGCCGGTCATCTCCAGGATCGCCTTGTCCAGGACGGTTTCGAGACGGTCCCTTTGCCAATCGACCCGGAAAAGTGCATCCATGCGACCGGTGAAGCCTCCTCCAGAGAACACCGCCCCCTCGCCCTTGAGCGACATTTCCGCCAGGGCGATTTCGGCATCGCCACGATTCAGATCGGCCCGCAGTCGTCCCGGCGCTTCCAATCGAAGAAATCCATCTTTCAGCGTCCCCTCGCGCGCCTCGACATTCAAACCCGCCATCGTCGCCACGACCATCCTGGTTGCCAGATCGACCTGACCATCGACATCCATCCCCGCATGGACCTTGATTCCCGCGAGACGTTCTCCACCCGCCTCCAGACCCACCTGTTGCAGCTTCAGCCGCACCGTTCGTTGCCCCGGATCGAAATCGACGCCCCCCTTGAAATTGGCCTGGAGCGCCGCACCTCCGGTAAAGGACTCGGAGGCCTTGATCTCTCCCTTGTCCAGGGTGATGCCCGTGGCCATGTCCGCCAGGCGCACCGACAGCCCTCCCGCGAGCGCCATCGATACCCCTTCGTTGGTGCCTCCGCGATCGGCCAGGGCGAATGAGAGCCTTTCGACGATTCCCTCGGCGACGCCTTGTTCCGGTTTTATTTTGATTTGTCCCTTGAATCCAAGTTGCCCCGCCCGTTCTCCTTTGGCCGGCAGCAGATCCGAATGAAACTCCATGGCCACCGGTTCTCCAGGGACCATGCGTCCCACGACCAGATCAAGATTTTCAAGGGTCATGCCGTCGCCGGAACGGGCGTCGTGCCAGACGGCCTTCCCTTTTTCCACCTCGATTCCCTGAAACATCACCGCCGCCATCAGCGAGGGGGTGCGGGAAGCGGCATCGGTGGTCTGGTGTGTCTCCTCCCGCTTTCCGTCATTCCCGTCCGGCGCGTTTCCAGGGGCATTCCGCGACACCGCGTCATCGGATCGTCCGAGATCCTCCCAGTTGCCGACCCCTTCCGCGTTGCGTGCCAGATTGAGAACCAACCCCTTGACCACCACGGTATCCACCGCCACCTGCCGCCGCAGCAAAGGTTCCAGGCGGACCCGAACCTCCAGGGAAGAGACCTGGGCAAAGGGTTCGGTGCCAAAACCCGGGGCGTTGCCCAAGGCGACATCGGTCGCACGGATCCCGATCCAGGGGAACAGGGAAACGTGCAAGCCCTCTCCGAGACGCAGCTCACGACCGGTATGTTCCCGAACCAGACGCGCCATCTCGTCCCGATAATCATTGGGATCGATGAAGGCCGTGATCCCCACCGCGACCGCCATGGCAAAAACGACAACCACCAGAAAGAGTTTCATCAGAAGTTTCAATGGTTTCACAAGGTCACCTCCATCCGGGCATGATGCCCATCGGGCGCAGTGGAGAAATCAAGACTTTGGGGGAAATCCCCTGGACTCCCGGATTCGGAATTATTGAAAGAAAAAAGGGGTCTAATGGTATGGTCCGCCCCGTTCCCAACGGCCTCGAAATGGGCCAAGA